>SXQI01000282.1 GCA_005793025.1 Verrucomicrobiales bacterium | reverse complement strand
GCTTAAATCAAAGCGCGTGTTCAGGCACACTACAGGTTGGTGGAGCGTCGATATTACCGTAAGTATAGGTTCCACCGCCCGGACAATTTGGACGGCCGCCGGTGATATACTGATCCACCTCCGCATCAACAGTGGCTGCGCCGGAAGTTTTTCGTTTCTCTAGGGCCCACTGCTCTTTTACTCCGTTAATTTGCCGTAGATTAGTGATACAGGCATTTTTCTGGGCCGTATTGCGGGCTTTGACAAAATTGGGGATAGCCACAGCTGCGAGGAGTCCAATAATGGCCACCACGATCATGATTTCCACCAACGTAAAACCGTGGTTGCGACGGGATCGAATTTTCATATTGTCCAATAACATAACAGTAGCAGAAGCGATTCGCAGCTTTTTTTGCCCATTTTTTGGGCAATCGATGTGGCATCGGTTCGTTCAAATTAAGACACCCATAGCCATCAAAAGTTGCGGAAAAATGATTTCGTTTTGGAGTGAAATCAAAGGTGTGGGTTCAGGCTTCGATATTGTTGCAGGAGAAGATCATTGTGGTCGTCCCCGTTGGTATTGCTACTAATAAAGACCTCCGGCTGGTGACCCAAACGAACCGCTGATTCGATCCCAGCGACAATGATGAGATTGATTAATAATGCTCCAGTAGCTGTGGAAGGAGAACCCACTGGGTAAGGAAAGGACGCAAGCCGAGTCGCGGCATCTCCTTCAATTCCGCAAGTGTCCAAGACCAAATCAGCTGCATCGGATAATCGCTTTCCAGAAGCGTGCCTCGTTGGCCAAGCAAGGCTATGGTTCAAATTCGTGATCGCGATCACTTTCATACCGCGTTCTCGACCCGCGACCGCCATCTCGATGGGGACGGCGTTTCGGCCTGAGTTAGAAGCAACAATCAACACATCCCCCGCCTTCACTGGGTAGCGATCCAACACAGTCGAAGCATAGCCGGATTCGCGTTCGTTGTAAGTCGCCTGTATAGCTTCCTCATGAAGCATCAATCGAGGATCAAGGATCGGCGTTGCTCTGGCCAGACCTCCGGCACGGTAAAAAATCTCCTCAGCCAAAAGGTGCGAATGGCCTGTCCCGAACGCATAAAGCCAACCTTGGTTCGCCAATGATTGTCCAAGCCAATCCCCCGCGAGTTGAATCTTCGACCATTGGGTTGACCTGATTCTTTGGAAATGGGTCAGAACCGTTTCATAAAATTCTTCGGAAGCACTCATCGACATCAAGGGGAACTATTCTACTCGAATGGTTTCCAATGTTTGTTCATGACTCCTCACGGCATCAGTGTCTTCCTCAAGAGATACCATCCGGGCAGGTGGCACTAGCGGAACTGATTCTTCGATACGACTCCGGGTGTTGTCGTCTGCTTTGTGGAATTTAACGCTGACCAACTTGCTAACCCCCTGCTCTTCCATGGTGACACCGTAGAGAACATCCGCCATTCCGATTGTCCGTTTGTTATGCGTGATAATCACGAACTGAGACATTGACAGAAAACGCTGCAGGATTCTGATGAATCGGTTGATGTTCGACTCGTCCAACGGAGCATCTAGTTCGTCCAGCACACAGAACGGACTAGGCTTGACCTGATAGATTGAAAACAGCAACGCAACTGCTGTCATCGTCTGCTCGCCGCCCGAGAGTAACGAAATACTTTGCAATTGTTTACCGGGAGGACGTGCCACGATATCGATTCCGCTCTCGAGAACATCCCCTTCATCCACCAACACAAGGTCTGCTTTACCTCCATTGAATATCTCCACAAATAGAGTCCTGAAATTGTCGCGAATCTTAGTAAAGGTCTCGAGGAACATCTCTTTCGTTTGCGTGTTGATTCTGGTGATGACGTCCATCAACTGTTCCTTGGCCTTTACAAGATCATCGTGTTGACCCGTAAGAAATTGGTAACGTTGTTCGGTTTCCTCGTATTCATCGATTGCCACCAAGTTTACAGGCCCAATTTCCTCTACCCGTTTCTGTAACGTACTAACCTGCTGACTTACGGCATCCCAATCCGTTGCCAATCCTCTGGCTTGCATTTCCGACGGTGTTAGCGTTTCCACCTGAGCGACACCTTCATCTGCGAGCGTGATGGTGATGCACTCGCTCCTCACAGTTTCGATATCGATTTGGTATTTCTCTTGCGTCCGTTGCCGCAGGTTTTCAGCGGCCATCGTCTTTTGCGCTAACTCAACCTCTACGATACTGCTCTGCCGTTGCAGGTCGCCTTGACGATTGCGTTGCCCCCGCAGGTTCTCCTCCCTTTCCAGCACTGAGAATTCTTGAGTGTTTTTCTGCACCACCAACTCCGTCAGTTGGGTGTTCAACTGTAAATGATCGTGAGTTAAGGATTCTATCCTAGAACGGGAGTCCACGATCTCCGCCTCGAATTGTGCTTTTCTGACAACGAATGAAGAAACCTCCGTCCGCCTTTGGTTGAGGAGGTGATCTAACTCCCGCAACCGGTGTTGCAGTCCAGACTCCTGTTGACGAAACGATGCAGAGACCTGTTGATCCGTCGCAAGTGCGACTTTCGTTTCCGTCAGCGTCGTGTTTGCAACGTCTCGTTGCTGACGCAGCGCATCCACATCCGAAGTTCCATCCCTGACCTGTTGTTGTAATTCAATCTCTCGCTGTTCAAAATGAACAATCTGCGACATCAGCGCATCTCTTTTTGAGACACTTTGTGTTTCCTGCGCTGTAAGACGCTGTAGTTCTTGAGCGACGCTCTCACCCTTCTGTTGCAAGGATCTTCGAGAGTTCTGTAATGCATTGAATTCCCCCTGTCGGGTCGCGATCGCTACCTCTTGGCTTCTCAACTCTGTCTGTGCCTCTTGCAAACTCGATTGCAGCGAAGTTTGTTCACTTTGCAACGCCCCTTTGCGTCGGCTCGCCTCCTCCACTTGTTGTTGGATTTGAGCAATTGCCAACTGGAGTTCGGCCACTTGGTTTTTTCTCAACAAAGCAGAACCTGACGCTTTCCCATTGCCACCGCCTCCGGTGAACACTCCCTCACGGCTCAACGTTTCGCCAGCGGTTGTGACAAACCCGAATGCCCCGTTGCTCTCTCGCCACGCCGAGGCAGCCGCAGCTAGATCCGGAGCAACACAAATGCGACCCACCAACCGGCCCAACAACGGTTTCACTGATTCATCTGCATCGATAAGACTCAGAAGTGGAACCACTCCAGTCGGAGTCGCTAGCTCCGAATCCGCGAGTTCTATCGAGCCGATCATCCCGATCGCGGCGAGACTTGCCCTACCCTTTTTCTGAGTGGTTAAAGTCTGAATGATTTGCTGGATTTCCTCAGGTTGCTGAGTCAACGCAATTTGCAATTGTTGGCCGAGGGCTGTCTCAACGGCTGCCACATGTTGGTCTGGAACCCGGATTCTATCCGTCAGTGAACCAAGCACACCTCGAGTCCCCTTGAGCACCGCAACCGCTCCGGCACTGAACCCTTCGTAGTCGGTTTGCAGTTGCTGCAAGACTTGGCAACGCGATTTCTTTTCAGCCTGCGACCTGAGAGCCGAATCAAGAGACTGGGTCGCCTCGCTCAATTCTCCCTGAAGTTCACGCAACCTCTTCTGCCTATCCTCGACAGTTCCACGTCGTAAAAGGACACTACGCTTCTCATTCTCCGCATCCGCCGCGAACTCTGCCAACCGCGCCTCGAGCCGATCCTGCTCCTCTTTCCACTGGATTCTCTCTGATTGCAGCTTCTCGAGCCTCACGAGATTTCCCTGTTTTTGAAGATCCAAACTATTGACCTCGTTCCTCACTCGACCAAGTCCTTGAGCGGCGGCAAATAAATCCGCTTGAAACTTCCGCACCGATTCTTGTTTTTGACTCAAAGCAAGATCCACACTCTGCAACGCATCATGTTTGGCTTCGAGCGCCTTCCGGTGCGACTCTAAGTTGGCCAATGATGTGGCTAGGCGACTCGAGACCTCGACCAAATCTGCTTGCGCAGCACGCTGACGCTCCTCTGCCTGAGAAATATCATCAATGGCTTTCTCGTTTTGTGCCTGCAATTCTCGCAACCGTTCCTCGTTGAATTGGACCTTGTTCTGGTTTTGATCAATCTGCGCTTTAGTTTCTAGTCCGAGTTGTTGAGTCGCTCGCAAATCGGCCTCGATCTGGCTCATTCGTTCCCTGAGCTGCTGAACCTCGTTCTCACCACGAACCACGCTCTCCAAACAGATCTCCGATTCGATCCGCAATTTCTCTAACGCGTTTTTCTTAGCCAATACTTCTTCAAGCAAGACATCGTAATTGTGCCGAGCTAATTGCGTATCTAAATGCTGCAACTCGGTCATGATCTGTTTGTATCGGCGTGCCTTTCCTGCCTGCCGTTGCAACGATCCAATCTGCCGCTTCACCTCCCGGATAAGGTCTTGGACCCTCAGTAAGTTTTGATCGGTGTGCTCGAGTTTCCGAAGCGATTCCTTCTTCTGGGCTTTGAATTTAGTGATCCCGGCTGCCTCCTCAAAAACCATCCGGCGATCATCAGGTTTGCTGGAAATAATCTGGGTTATATTTCCTTGGGCCATGATACTATAACTGGATCGACCCATCCCAGTTCCCATGAAAAGCTGCTGGATATCCTTCAGTCGGCACGAAACCTTGTTAACGAAATACTCGCTCCCACCATCTCGAAACACACGCCTCGTGATCGTCACTTCGTTGAAAGTGACTTCTACCCCTGCCGCCTTCAGATGCGCCTCATCAACGTCACCAATGGTAAGGGACACTTCCGCCATGCTCAGCGGTTTCCGCGAGTCGGTCCCGTTGAAAATCACGTCCGCCATTTCGCCGCCACGCAAGGCTTTGGCGGATTGCTCACCAAGCACCCAGCGGATCGCATCAGATATATTCGATTTTCCACACCCGTTCGGGCCGACAATCGCCGTAACGCCGGGAATGAAATTGATGGTGGTCTTGTCCGCAAATGACTTGAACCCAAGGGCGGTTAAACTCTTTAAGTACATACAAGAATTGAAACTCAACAACGAGGTGAAGTAAAGTAAAAAACCACTATAAGTTGTGGTTGCTGTCGGCCGCAACACAACCCATTGTGAATAACTCTGGACATTCCTTGAAACCGAGTTACCAAAATGCAGCATTGCAACGACTTGCATATCTGCGGAGGTGACAAATGGAAAAACCAGCAACACTCCTTGCATCCTCAACCCAACCTGAATAAGAAGTTGTCGACCAGATTGCTGGGATATTTCAAATTATTCTGACATCGCCAATGCCTAATATGCCCCTTTTGAACTGGATCCTTCGGCCACACATGGGTTGGTTGGTGCTGGTTGTGCTCATGGGGGGATGCCACTCGCCTCGGTCGATCCAATTTGGATTTTACGCCGTTCCCGAGGCCGATCTCCCGGCGGTGGGTCGTTTAGGAGTCGATTTTGTCGTTGGAACCAAAAGCAAGAGTTACCTCGATGCAGCGAAACAAGCCAACCTGCAGGTCATCGGGACTGGATCCAAATTCCTGAACCATTCATCCCTCTTGGGGAACTACCTTTCTGATGAGCCTGATCTAAATGGCCTTTCTCCCGGCCAAATCCGTATCCAATACCAAAACGCTAAGCGACGATCTGCTAAGCCCGTTTTCCTCAACTTGTCCTCGGGTTACTCCATCGAATCGTATTCCCCTTACTGCGACGTGGTGATGTTTGATTGGTATCCAATCGGTTGGCAACCAATCGAGACATTCCATTCCCATTTGCGTGCAGCGCGTGTAGCGGCAGGGAAAAAACCTTTCTATGCGATCATTCAAGCCTTCGATTGGTCGCACTATCCCTCTCTTGTCCCCCCGAGTAAGTTGTATCGCAAGCCGACCCCGCTTGAAGTGAAAGCGATGACGGTGTGGGCTGCCATGAGCGGTGCCACTGGCGTAATGTATTACCCTTATCACGATAGCAAGACCGAGATCATCCACACCCCCGAATTGATCGATGCCATCCAAGAGAGCATCGAGTTCGTTCGGATGAATAATGAATACTTCGGTCCGGCGAGAATCTGGAATCCATACCCGTTTTCGTTTGAAAACTTGACCGATCGCTACAACGAAATCTCCGAGTCGAGTATCGCCATCAAGTATTCTAAGACCCCAGCTGATGCAGGTTTTTATCGGCTTATCGCTGCCAACACCACGAGCCGTGAGATCGTCGTGACACCCGCCCCAAATATCGAAATAGAATCTTCCCAACCCCGCATCGTATTCGGACCGTTGGAATTCAAATTGCTTAAAGTCAGAGTTCGGTAGTTATCGCATGACTCGTCGTCCCCAAGCCTGAATCCTTGACAACTTTAGCGTTCAAGCTACCCCGCCGATAACCAGCAAGATCCACAGTGCAATGGGCATAACCGATGCTCTTGAAGCCTGTTGCGACGGGTTCAAAATGTGCGCCGATAAACATTTTGGGCAACTCGGCGATACCAATTTCGATTCGGGCGAGATGACCTTGTTTGGTTTCGTGATGCCGAACTCGGACGTCGTAGAAACCGAGATCGCGCAGCAGGTTTTCACCCTCTTCAATCATGCGCAATTTTACTTCGCTGACGGGTTCACCGTAGGGAATTCGTGAACTTAAACAGGCCATTTGTGGCTTGTCTGCCGTGGGCAATCCCAGTTCTTTCGAGAGGATCCGAATCTCTTCTTTTGTCAGATCCGCCTCTTTGAGGGGGGCGCGGATCGAGAACTCCGCAGCTGCCTTCGACCCGGGACGGTGATCCCCAATGTCGCTTGCGTTTTCGCCATAGATGATGACTGCAAATCCCTCCGCTTTAGCAATCGGAACGAGTTCAGTAAATAACTCGTGCTTACAAAAATAGCATCGGTTGGTTGGGTTCTCCAAATACTCGGGGTTTTGAAATTCTTGAGTCTTCAGAACCCTCACCGGAAAATCGAATTCATTGGCGATCTCCAATGCCAAATGGAGTTCCCGCCGAGGCAGACTGGCAGAATCGGCAATCGCAGCTAGGCTTTTCGTCCCGAGAACCTGATGGGAAACCGCCGCAAGGAAAACGGAATCGACCCCTCCAGAATAGGCAACGATGCACGAACCATAGCCGTGTAAGATTGCCTTTAGTCGTTCAAATTTTTCCCGAATCATGCACCAAAACTGCCAGTCTTAGCTCTGTTTGTCGAAGCGTTTCCGCTGAGCATCCTCGCAAACTCACGATTCTACCCGAACTGAGTTGGAAAGTCACAAATTGAATAATCCCATGCAAGTTTGGTCTAAAATAATGGAGCTTGTGAAAAATTTCACAAATCCACTTGCGAGCCTAATTAAGCAATGCTAGTGTGAAAACATTGGATTGAGGTTAACACGAAAATTGATATGAAATTGAATCCTAGTTTATTGGTTGTGGCGGCTGTGCTTACCACGTTGCAGGCGGTTTCGGCTGCGGATATCGTCGGCAAAATTACTCTTAAAGGGACACCACCCGCTGAGAAAGAACTTCCCTTGGATGCAAACTGCGGGAAACTTCACCCAGCGAGCAAACCCACCACACGCTTTTACATCACGGACGGGAAAGGTGGTTTAGCTGACACATTCATCTACCTCAAGGACGGATTGACTGGCAAAACGATTGAAGTTCCAGCTGAAGCCAAGGTCTTAGATCAAAAGGGATGCGAATACTCACCCTACGTGAGCGGTGTTCAGACAAAACAAAAGCTCGCCGTGAAGAACAGCGACGAATTGCTCCACAATGTGCATGCGACGCCCGCTGTCGCTGGTAACAAGGAATCCAATCAGGCTCAGTTGCCGAAATCGAAAGATTTAGTTTATTCTTACGACAACCAAGAAATCCTACTGCGCTTCAAATGCGACGTACACCCTTGGATGTTCGCTTACGTGGGAGTGGTCGATCACCCCTACTACGCAGTTTCTGCCAAGGATGGCACTTTCAAAATCGCCAACGTCCCCGCCGGTGAATACACACTCGAAGCCTTTCATCGCAAGGGTGGTAAAGTGACGCAGAAGGTGACCGTGGGTGCTGGGAACGCGACTTCCGATTTCTCGTTCACAGTTCCAGCAGCCCCATAAGGCTGTTTGCCTTTGGCGGACGTTTTTAATCTCGGCCCGCTGCAAAGCTAG
Organism: Verrucomicrobiales bacterium; assembly: GCA_005793025.1. Classification (GTDB taxonomy): domain Bacteria; phylum Verrucomicrobiota; class Verrucomicrobiia; order Limisphaerales; family SXQI01; genus SXQI01. The sequence continues at coordinate 9,439 of SXQI01000282.1, read as the reverse complement.
CAGCGGGTCGATTTATTGTTTAAAACGCTCAGTCAACCATGAAATCAGAGTCTCAAACCAACTGGGCCGCACGTTTTGCTGCGTTTTTGGTGGTTTGTGTACTGGTTCTGATCGGAATCGGGGGCTTGGTGACAAGCAAGGGGGCTGGGATGGCGGTGCCCGATTGGCCGACGACCTACGGTTACAATATGTTTTTATTCCCGATCTCCCAATGGCATGGGGGCATCTTCTACGAGCACAGCCACCGCTTAGTCGCCTCCTACGTGGGTTTCATGACTCTGATCCTCACGGTCTGGCTCTGGTTTTCGGAAAGTCGGCGTTGGGTGAAATGGATGGGTCTGGCCGCCCTAGTCATGGTGGCAATCCAAGGTTTGCTAGGGGGGTTACGCGTAACCCTTTTCAAAGATCAGCTAGGAATCATCCACGCGGCCTTGGCTCAAGTATTTCTCTGCTGGATTGCTTGCCTCGCTTTTGTCGGGAGTCGGTGGTGGAAGTGCGTCCAACCTTCCACGAGTGAAATGGTGGTAAGCCGATCCATTAAGCCATCGTTCGTCGTGGCTTCTGTCCTCGTGTTTGCTCAACTCTTCCTAGGTGCCTGCCTGCGGCATCAGCACGCAGGGCTTGCGGTCCCAGATTTCCCATTGGCTTACGGAAAAATCTGGCCACCAACGGATTCGACTTTTATCGAAACGATCAACCAGTCCAGAACCGATGTTCGGGATTTCAAGCCGATTACAGCGGGGCATATTCACTTACACATGGCCCATCGGATTGGGGCGATCCTTGTCCTCGGAGCAATCCTCATTTCATCCTTGAAGGCTCGACAGGGATTCGCGGTTGGGCATGGATTGCGAAGCTTAGCTAACTTTTGGATCATCACCGTTTGTGTTCAGGTTTGTTTGGGGATGGTAACGATTTGGTTCAATAAACCGGCGGATATCGCCACCCTTCACGTGTTGGTGGGAGCGATTTGCTTGGTGACGGGCGTGCTGGGTTCACTTGCACTCGCCCGGTTATCCTTTCCAGCGACCGACTTGATAAGATCTGCAGGCGGATCAACTTCCAATCCCCAAATCGCGACCGTATAATCACCCAATGAAAGTAACGGTTGCAACCACTGATCTCGCCCAACCTGCCATCGAGGAGAAAGGATTGTTCGCGGTGCTAACCGATCTGGTGAAAGCCCGACTGACGAGCCTCGTGGTAGTGACAACGATGGTCGGATTCTATGCGGGGTCAAGAAACGGCGTAGACTCTTGGCGTATGTTCCATGCAACCTTGGGGACGACACTGTTGGCTTGCGGAGCTGCCGCTCTCAACCAGTTGCTCGAAAGGGATCACGATGCGTTGATGCGTCGAACCGAGTCTCGTGCGCTGCCTTCGGGACGCCTCACGGCCGACCAAGTGTTGTTGATTGGAGGTTTCCTCTCAGCAATCGGCTTGGGTCATCTCGCGTGGCTCGTCAACCCTTTGACGGCCTTTCTTGGGGCGATCACTCTAGTCACCTATCTTTTTGTCTACACTCCTCTGAAACGAGTCACAACCCTGAATACTGCAATCGGTGCGATCCCCGGTGCATTGCCTCCGCTGATGGGCTGGACAGCCGCACAAGGAACGCTTTCGTTGCAAGGGTGGTCACTATTCGCTATTCTGTTTTTCTGGCAGTTGCCTCATTTCTTAGCCATTGCATGGATGTATCGTGAGGATTACGCGCGCGCGGGGTTCAAAATGTTACCCATAGTGGATCCTGACGGAAACCGGACCGCTCGTCAGGCATTGAGCCATTCACTCGGTTTGCTCCCGATCAGTTTATTCCCTTCCTTGCTTGGTGTTTCGGGAATGATATACTTTATCGGTGCCCTTGTTTTGGGAATTATTTTTATCGGGTTCGCGGTGCAGTTTGCTCGCACCAAGTCAATAAACAGTGCTCGTGCGCTTTTCATTGCCTCCATTATTTACCTGCCAGTGCTACTCGGATTGCTCGTTTTCGACAAAATTTAACACAAGAACTCAGTGCACCCTTGACATGCCTTAACTCAAATCCTTTACTTGCGCGACCGAAGTCGGGCAGGAGCCGATTTTTGCAGACGGGCCCGAACTTTAAGTTTAACTGAACCATGCAACACAGTCACGATACACACAGTCATTCGCACGACGCGCACCACCATGAGGAGATGGGGTTTTGGTCCAAGTATGTATTTTCTACCGACCATAAAGTGATCGGTATTCAATACGGCATCACCTCCCTGCTCTTTCTGCTTTTTGGATTCGGACTCATGGGGCTGATGCGCTGGCAGATGGCGTATCCCGGAACCCCAATCCCGGTATTTGGACCGATTCTTGAGAAATTGCTGGGTTCAGCCGCTGCAGGCGGTGTGATGAGTGCCGACCTTTACAACAGTTTTGGGGCGATGCACGGAACGATCATGGTGTTCCTCGGCGTGGTTCCGCTTGCTTTCGCCGCGTTCGGTAACTACGTGGTGCCACTGCAAATCGGAGCACCGGATATGACCTTCCCGCGTCTGAATATGGCCAGTTACTGGCTGTATTTCCTTGGCGGTATCGTGATGTTAATCAGCTTTTTTCTTCCGGGAGGTGCGGCGCAAGGAGGTTGGACCAGCTACTCTCCGCTTGCCACAATTATCCCAACCCAAGGACAAACTTGGTGGCTGGTGGGGATGGTGTTGTTAATCAACTCCTCACTGTTAGGTGCGGTTAATTTCTTGGCGACCATCATTCAATTACGCGCTCCTGGCATGACCTGGATGCGGTTGCCTTTCTTCGTTTGGGCGCAGTTTGTGACAGCTTTCCTACTGCTGCTCGCTTTCCCTCCGCTTGAAGCAGCGGGTGTGATGCAGTTGATGGATAAAGTGTTTGGTTGTAGCTTCTTCCTCCCAACAGGCTTGATGATCTCCGGAAAAGTAGCGGATGTGAGTGGCGGCGGTAGCCCGTTGCTCTGGCAACATCTCTTCTGGTTCCTAGCACATCCTGAAGTTTACGTTTTGATCCTTCCAGGGATGGGTATCGTTTCTGAAATCCTTTGTAACAACATCCGGAAACCAATCTGGGGTTATAAATCATTGGTCTATTCCCTGTTCGCGATCGGTTTCCTCTCCTTCATCGTTTGGGCCCACCATATGTATATGACTGGAATGGGAACCGCGATCAGCACGTTCTTCCAGACGACAACGTTGATCATCTCTATTCCGTCGGTAATCATTCTCACCGTCTTTTTCATTACCCTCTGGGGAGGCTCGATCCGATTCAATACTCAGATGCTCTTCACGCTAGCATTCCTCGTGATGTTCGGCATCGGAGGTCTGACCGGGTTGCCCTTGGGCTTTAATTTCGTCGACCTATTCCTCCACGATAGCTATTACGTCATCGCCCACTTCCATTACGTCGTAGCACCCGGAACCATCTTCGCCCTCTTCGCGGGTGTTCATTATTGGTATCCTAAAGCAACTGGGCGTTATATGTGTGATTTCTGGGGACGAGTCCATTTCTGGTGTTCCCTAGTGTTCATGAATATCGTGTTCTTCCCGATGTTCACCCAAGGCATCGCCGGCATGTCCCGGCGTATGTATGACGGCGGAGCCAATTATTCGGCGGCGGCGAACAAGGGTCTTTTAGGAGCTCTCCCAGATTCCGCAATCTATTCAAACGTCATCATCTCCATCGGTGCGTGGATGCTAATGCTTGTTCAGATCCCATTTATCATCAACTTCGTCTGGAGTATTTGGAAGGGCCGGAAGGTTGAATCAGACAATCCATGGGAGGCAACGACTTTGGAGTGGCAAACCCCGACTCCTCCGCCGCATGGAAATTTCGCAGTCGCTCCTACCGTTCACCGTGGTCCCTACGAATACAGCGTTCCGGGAGCTGCGAGCGATTTTATTCCACAGAACCAAGCCGATACTAAAGCCAAGGCATCGAAGAGTTAATTCTAGCAAGTAAACATCATGGAAATTCCTTATACAGTCAACGCACGGAAAGATACCGGGCTTTACAATGCCAAGTTGGGTATCTGGCTGTTCCTCGCCTCGGAAGTCATGCTCTTCGGAGCACTCTTCTCTGCCTACATTCTCCTCCGCGTCGGTGCCACCCCGGGAACTTGGCCGCATGGTCTCCTCAACGTCCCGTTGGGAACACTCAACACAATTGTCCTGATCGTTTCATCGGTCACCGTGGTGATGGCTTGGGCATCACTTAAAATGAAACAATTCGGCAAATGGCGGATGTATCAAGGAGCCACTCTGGTCTGCGCGCTCATTTTCTTGGTGATCAAATCATTCGAATATAATGATAAGCTCACGCATTACGAAGTCGTGACGAAAGAAGGCGACAAATTCCACGTCTATGATGGTCATTTAGTGCAAGAAGACAAAGATAAGATTGTCCTGCACCCTTCAGCTCACCGCCTCTATACGGCGCGAGCCATCGCCTATGGATTTGGGCCTGAACCTGCTGGAGCACATGCTGCCGCCGACCATGGAGCGAAGGAGCATTCTGACAAGCATGAGCTCATCACGATCCAACGATCCACGATTGAACACATGGAGAATTATGGCCCCAAACATCATGCCTATCTGGCAATTTATTTCACACTGACTGGGTTACACGCTCTGCATGTGATCGGTGGTGCAATCGTGATGGCGTTCTTCTTTGGCCCGGGTGCCAAAATGTGGAAAACCAATCCTGAGCAGTTCACAAACCGTATCGAAATCTCCGGGTTATTTTGGCACTTTGTAGACTTAGTCTGGATATTCCTGTTCCCTGTATTGTACCTTCTCTGATCCATTTTATGAGTCATTCTTCAACCCCAACGACCGGACACTCAACCTCAGACGGACACCATGATGTGGCCTCTGAAGTTCGGCGGTATTTGATAATCTTTGGTGCCCTCACTGTAGGAACCATTGTCACGGTGTTGGCTTCATACGTCAATTTCGGCTCATCAACGATGAATATCGTTGTCGCGCTAATCATCGCTAGCATCAAGGCTTTCCTTGTTGCTGGTTATTTCATGCATTTAATTTCTGAAAAGAAAATGATTTACGCGATCTTGGTTGCTACCGCGTTTTTCTTTGCAGGTTTAATGTATCTGACGCTGTGGTCTTCCGAACCTGCCAGCTTGATCCATCATCAAAGCTATGTCCCTTAAAGCATTCCATATTGTTTTCGTGCTAGCCACATTGGCTCTGACCCTATTCCTCACGGTGTGGGCCTATCAGGAATTTGCTCGCACCCAATCATCCAATCACTTGACCGCTGCGATCTGCGCTGCTGTCACAAGTCTGATGGTATTGGTGTATGGTCGGTTTTTTCTCAAAAAACTAAAGCACATCAGTTACCAATGAAGGGAAACCTCCTCATTCAACGTCTCGGTGCTACGTTTATTGGGCTAATGCTCTTCTACCCTTCCACGGCTTCTGCCTGCGCAGTCTGTTTCGGAAAATCCGACTCCCGATTAGCCGTGGGGATGAACTGGGGAATCCTTACTTTATTATTCTTTATCGTTTCTACTTTGGCGACGATTTCGACGTTTTTCGTCTTTCTTAATCGCCGAGCTCATCAAAATCCGCTTCCCGTTAATGACACGACCGATGTCCCGACTCCTTAACCTTTTACATTAATACTTAGGAATGAATCTGTTTGGTTTTCTTGGTTTGCCAGTGAGTATGTCCGTTCACGGGCCTCAGGTGGATAAATTGGTCTATTATGTTCACTACCTGATGTTCGCGCTGTTTGCGGGCTGGCTTGCTTACTTCCTTTACACGGTTTTCAAGTTTCGGAAATCTGCGAACCCAAAGGCCTGTTATACCGGTGCCAAGTCCCACGCCTCGAGTTATATCGAACTCGCGGTGGCGTCGATCGAAATCGCCCTACTCGTTGGTTTCGCCGTGCCGCTCTGGGGTGGTTTGGTGGATAAGTTTCCTGCTGAGAAGGATGCAACCGTCCTTCGTATTACGGCAGAGCAATTCGCTTGGAATACTCGTTATTCCGGCAAAGATGGCATATTCGGGAAGCAGGATGTCAAATTCCTGAGCACCTCGAACCCACTAGGCTTGGATAATTCTGATCCCGCAGGGAAGGACGACATCACTGCCCCGCTGAACGAGATGATTGTTCCGTTAGGGAAACCGGTTATCACCTACTTTACCTCAAAGGACGTCATCCATTCATTCAAAGTTGTTCCGTTCCGTATCACTCAAGATTGCATCCCCGGGCTCAGTATTCCGCTTTGGTTCGAGCCCACCAAAGTCGGCGACTACTTGATCAACTGCGCACAACTCTGTGGTAATTCGCATTATTTTATGAAGGGTGTGTTCAAAGTTGTCACCCCGGAAGACTACGAGAAATATATGGCTGAGAAGAGTAAATCCGGTGGGGGAGCTGTAAGTTTCGAGTAATAAATCTGGTGTAAATAAGGGCTCCTTCGGCCGTTTCACGGTCTCGGAGGAGCTTTTTCATTATGGTCAGTAAACAGTCAACTTTGGTTTCTTGGGTGGTATGGGGATCGCTCGTCGTTGTATTGATCGGCGTGTCTATCATGTTCGTTCGCACGCGGTTCGATGAGTCGATCCTACTCACCGATCGAATGCCTGTTTATGGTCAGGTAGGTTCATTTCAACTTACCAACCAGTTAGGTGGAGTCACGACGTATGCCGATCTCCAAGGAAAGGTTTGGATCGCCGATATTGTCTTTAGCCGATGCCCCGGTCCGTGTCCTCGGATGACGGAAAGAATGGCTGCTTTACAAAGAGCGTTCCCAGAAGAGTCTCCCGTTCGATTCGTGACGTTGACGACAGATCCAGTTCACGACACTCCGACAGTTCTTAAACGATTTTCAGAACGATTTGGTGCGAATCCGAGTCGCTGGTTTTTTCTAACGGGTTCGATGAAAGAAATCGCGAACTTGGCATTAGAAGGGCTTAAACTCACTGCATTGGAAAAGGAAGCCAACCAGCAAACCGTTCCGGATGATCTTTTTATCCACAGTACCGTATTCATGCTGGTTGATCAAAAGGGCCGAGTCCGTGGGAGTTTTGAAAGTTTGGAACCTGATTTTGAGAATCGCTTGATCACTGCTGCGAACGCTTTAATCCGCACAAATCCTCGTTGAACTATGAGTATTACTGACCTACCCCTCGTAAATGCCTGCTTGAACAGTCTGAGTGTGATCTTTCTCTCGGTCGGTTTCTGCATGATTAGAAAAGGCAATAAGGTTGCCCATCGGAATGCGATGATTTCCGCGTTCGTCACATCGACGATCTTCCTTGCCTCCTACCTTACTTACCATTTTTTTGCAGGAAGAACCGAATTCCGAAATCCTGCTTGGTTTCGACCGATTTACTTAGTCTTGCTCCTAACCCACACAATCCTCGCGATCGTTGTCGTTCCGATGATCCTGATGAGCCTCAATCGTGCGTGGCGCGAACGTTGGGAGCTGCACAAAAAAATCGCACGCTGGACTTGGCCCGTCTGGATGTATGTCTCGGTTACAGGAGTTTTAATCTATTTACTCCTGTATCAAATCTTCCCACAGAAGTGAGAATTGGGTCTTGGATGATCAGGGCAAAAGTTTGCTCACCAAACCGCTGATCGATTTGCCATCCGTTCGACCTGCCGCTTCTGCTTGAACCGCTTTGATGACCGCCCCCATCTCCTTTTTTCCTGTGGCACCCAACCGTTGGATCGTAGCATTCACCAAAGCCTCGAGCTCAATCGGAGTCAGGGGTGTGGGGAGGAAGGTCTGGAGAACAATTGCTTCCTGCTTCTCCTTCGCGGCTAACTCGACCCTCCCCGCTAGTTCGAATTGACTGATGGAATCCTGACGTTTCTTAATCTCTCGCTGAACCATCGCGATAAAGTCAGCATCCGTCAGAGGTTCCTCCTTACGCTCGATTTGGAGGTAACCAAGAGCAGATTTGAGCATCCGTAGCGTTGACAACCGCTCGGCATCACGGGCGAGCATCGCAGCTTTAATCTGCGCAGCTAATTGATCCTGCATTGAAGGACTAGACATAGTTGGGTCAGGAAACTGATTTGAGATTACGCAGCGCATCACGAACCTCGGCCGCCTTCTCGTAATCCTCACGCCTGACCGCATCGTTCAACGCTTGTTCGAGTTGCTCCCGCTGACTGAGGGGGCGCGTGGATCGAATTTCTTGAGACCACTGTTGCAACGACTGAATCTCACCGGATAACTCGGCGAGTTCCGGTCGGTTTTGATCCCGGAAAAATGTCCGGATTTCCTCCATGGTCTGTTCGATGGTGTCAATCGCGGTGCTATGCTGGTCAGCCTCCGTTTCCTTGGATCCTTTGGCCCGAGCTCTCATCATCAGAAGCTGCGGACGCAACTGTCCAATGTTTGCCGCTATTTCTGGAGTATCTGCAAACTGATTTACAAAATCGAAGACTGCAAGATTTCTCTCTGTGTCACGGATCACCGCGTCGTATTCCTTCAGTTGAAACAAGCAGATGTAACGGTGATGAAACTGAATTACCTCCTGCTGCAATTTGCTGCAATCTTCGACAGTGAGCTTAAACCCTGAAGGATCCGAACCTTGAGCATCGGCGTGTTTGGCTAATCGGGCGAGGTAATGTTCAAAGAGTGATTCGTGGCCGAACGGCATTTTACCATCGGGTCGGCCTGTTAGGTTCATTTGCAAAATCCCCAGATCCACCCGAAGCTGTATCTTCGGCTGTCCATCCTTGCCCTTGATTTTGCGAACCACAATCTTGCCGGGCTGGTATTCCCAAGAATCGAGGAAGCGTGAAATGTCGAGTCTCATCCCCCACAACTCTACAAAACAACCCCCAAAAGTCAACGGACCAGCCGCTGGTTTTCGCATTTGCATGGGGGTAAATCTGATCGCGAAGAGGAACAAATGGTGGGTTGGGTGGGACTCGAACCCACGACCAATGCCTTAAAAGGGCACTGCTCTACCGACTGAGCTACCAACCCGCCAAAAATCGTTCCGAAATAAAACGGACTTGGAAACTAGAGGACTCCCGTCCCGTGAGCAAGTGAAATCAATTCCATTTTTGACACCCGTGTAGAAAAACTGTCCTAGGGAAAATGATTGGTGGCTCCGATATCGAACTTGCGGGGAAAGCTGGATTGTGGGCTTAATGTCATGGTTTTAATGTGTTCATGAACGTTGAGGATCGAGTTTTAACGGATGGTGGCTCTTGTGAGCGAAACATTTTCCATGACCACCTATTTCAACACGATTCACAATTATAGGATCACACAACTAGAGTAGTTATCATGGCTAAATCTTTACTTCCGAATATCCCAAAGATCGAATTCGCTGGATCCAAATCTCGCGACTCTTTTACCTTCAAACACTATAATCCCACCGAGTTAGTCGAGGGAAAAACGATGAAGGATCACCTCCGTTTTTCTGTCGTCTATTGGCATACGATGTGC
>SXQI01000281.1 GCA_005793025.1 Verrucomicrobiales bacterium | reverse complement strand
CCTCGACGAGTACAAGGACCTGGAGACTCGAACGCCGTCAGATGATCGCTCGTAGACGCTCCCCAGACCTGTTCCAGCAACAAAAGTGCGACGAGAAGCAGTGAAAAAATCCGAGAGAAATAATGCATGGTGACGATCGCCACAATTTCCCCCATCCCCACCCGAGGTTCAAGCACGAAGACCTCTCAACCGAGAGCCTCAGGTTTCTGAAGTAGGATTAGCCGATGAATGCTTGGTGGATGGCGCGCATGGCTTGTTCACCTTTGGCCAAGTCGATGATGACGGAGATTTTGATTTCGCTGGTGGAAATCATGTCGATGTTGACTCCGTTTTGAGCGAGGGTTTCGAACATTTTTGCTGCAACGCCAGAGTGGGAGCGCATGCCGACTCCGACGATTGAAAGTTTCCCGATCTTTTCGTCCGATACGGCTTCTGAAAAACCGATTTCTTTTTCTAGGCTCGCGATGACCTTGTTTGCTTTGAGCAGATCGGGTTTATCTACGGTGAAGGAGAGGTCGGTCGAAGGGCTTGCCGAGCCGTGAGAAACGTTTTGGACGATCATATCCACATTGATCGCCGATTCGCTCAACGCTTTGAATACTCTTGCAGCAACTCCGGGTTTATCGGGGACACCGATCAAGGTCACTTTGGCCTGATTTTTGTCGAGAGAAACGCCGCGGATTACGACGTCTTCCATGGAGGCGGTTTCTTCTTTCACAATGGTTCCGGGATTATCGTTGAGGCTGGAGCGGACTTCGAACACGACGCCAAACTTCTTGGCAAACTCGACTGAGCGAGACTGCATCACCTTCGCACCAAGGCTGGCAAGCTCGAGCATTTCGTCGTAGGAAATTTCGGGTAGTTTTTTCGCTGTGGTAACAATGCGTGGATCCGCAGTGTAGACCCCGTCCACATCGGTATAGATCTGGCAGAGATCGGCACCCAGTGCAGCCGCTAGGGCAATCGCCGTGAGATCGGATCCGCCTCGGCCTAGGGTTGTAATTTCACCGTCCTGCGTTTGACCTTGGAAACCTGCCACGATCACCACCTTGCCTGCATCCAATAGTTCATGCAACTGTTTTGGGGTGATGTTTTGGATCTTGGCTTTGGAATGTACTCCGTTGGTCACGATTCCCGCTTGGGCACCCGTGAGTGAAATCGCCTCAACGCCGATGGAGTGCAGCGCGATAGCAGCCAGCGCAATCGTGGTTTGTTCTCCGGTTGCAAGAAGCATGTCCATTTCCCGTTCGTTGGGGAGGGGCATGAGTTCTTTGGCCATTTTGATCAGGTTATCGGTAACCCCGCTCATCGCGGAGACAACGACCACGACCTGATCGCCTTGGGCACGATACTGAGCAACGCGTTTTGCGACATTCTTGATCCGGTCGGGATTAGCGACCGAGGTTCCACCAAATTTTTGAACAATTAAGGCCATGAAACGAACTCACTGAATTGGGACAAACTCACTCCCGACTGTGTGCCGGGTTTCGATTCGAACTGCTGAAGGTTACGGAGGATTTGGTAAATTGTCAGCGTCGGAAATCTCACAATCCGATCAGCTTCATGACCGCTCTTTTCTCCGCAGGTGCCACAATCGGCTGAAATCCTGCCGTGCTCATGGCAGTGTCAGGGTCCTTCAACCCATGTCCTGTCATGGTGGCGGTGACGACACTCCCTGCCGGAATTAGTCCCGCTTTGACGCATTTGATCAGCCCTGCCAGCGGCGCGCTTGATGCGGGTTCTGCAAATATCCCATCGGTGCGTGCGATCAAATTATATGCGGCCAAGATTTCTTCGTCGGTGACCTTGTCGATCTTGCCTTGGGATTCCGTCAACGCATCGGTCGCGGCTTTCCAACTGGCGGGATTTCCAATCCGAATCGCGGTCGCGACTGTGTGCGGATCCGTGATGATGCGACCATCAACAATCGGTGCTGCTCCTGCGGCCTGAAAACCGAACATTCGTGGCAACACATTGGCTTTACCAACGGAGTAGTATTCCCGGTAACCCCTCCAATACGCCGTGATATTGCCCGCGTTACCCACCGGTAAAAAATGAAAATCGGGCGCACGTCCCAGTTGATCGCAGATTTCGAATGCTGCCGTTTTTTGACCTTCGATCCGGAACGGATTGACACTGTTCACCACCTCGATTTTTCCCGTCTCCCCCAATTCTCGCACGACCCGTAGCGCATCATCAAAATTGCCTTCGACTGCGATGGTGGTCGCCCCATACATCAAGGCTTGAGCGAGTTTCCCTAGAGCGATCTTGCCATTGGGGAGTAGCACCACACACTTCATCTTTGCGCGGGCCGCATAGGCCGCCGCTGATGCGGAGGTGTTGCCCGTGCTGGCGCAAATGACCATCTCAGCCCCACGTTCCTTCGCCTTCGTGATGGCCATCGTCATCCCGCGATCCTTGAAGGAACAAGTGGGATTCAACCCCTCATATTTTAGGTAGAGTTCGAATTTGCCGCCGATCGCTTCCACAAAATTGTCAACCCGCACCAAAGGGGTGTTCCCTTCGCTCAGGCTGACGATCGAGGTGCCTTCATCCACGGGGAGGTATCGAGCATACTGGTGAATGATGCCTGACCAACCGGCGAATTGTGTGGGCTTGGTTGAAGTGTGCATGAACTGTTATTCGAAATTCTCGACTCGGAACAAAACGGGCGTCCCTTTGATCACTGGCAGGCGTCCAATTTTTGTTAACGCTTTACTCATCGCGGCGAACGACGCGTCGTGGATCATCAGTATCAACGGCACGCTTTCACCTTCATGCCCTTCGGGCTGAATCACGGATGAAATGCCGATTTTAGATTGCCCAAGGAGAGCCGCAATCCGGGCTAAAGTCCCGGGCTTATCGACAACGCTCAAGCGGAGGTAATATCTCGAAATCGTATCGTCGATTTTCACGACTTCGCCATCGTTTTCGTGAGGCACAAACGCCGGGACCCGCTGTTCCGTATGACATTGCAAATCAAGGGCTGCGTCAGCGATGTCGCTCAAAACCGAACTCGCAGTCGCGTCCTGACCCGCACCACGCCCGTAATACAACGTGTCACCCACAACGTCGCCTCTGACTAAAACCGCATTGAAAACGTGGTTAACGTTCGCGAGCACATGGGAAGACGGCACAAGGGTGGGAGTGATGGAAACCTGAATCCTCGTCGTCTTACCTGACCTCCCTGCGTCAAATTTTTTGACCATGGCGATCAGCTTGATCGTGTAACCCAATTGTTCCGCAAACTGAATATCAAGCGGCGTTACCTCGCGGATGCCCTCGGTGTGAATCTGTGCTGGTGGCACCCAAAAACCATGAGCCAACGATGCCAAAATGCCGATCTTTTGAGCTCCATCGTGGCCGTCCACATCAAGACTGGGCTCGGCTTCGGCGAACCCTAAACGTTGAGCATCTGCCAACACGGCCGAAAAATCTGCACCCTCCAATTTCATCCGGGTAAGGATGTAATTACACGTGCCGTTTACGATGCCGTAGAGACGAGTGATCCGGTTTCCGATGAGGGCCTCACGCAGCACTTTAATAATCGGGATTCCCCCGGCCACACTGGCTTCGTAATAAAGGCTTGTCCCTCGTTGCTTCGCCAATTCGAACAGTTCCTCACCACAGGCACTCAACAAAGCTTTGTTCGCAGTAACCACCGGTTTCCCCAGCTTCAACGCCGTGGTGATGACCGCTTTTGCTGTGGTCACCCCCCCCATCAGCTCACAAACAATATCCGTTTCGGGATTCTCAACCACCGCACGCCAATCTTGAGTCAAACGTGCTCGAGGGATGTCCACAGGTCGAGATTTGGAAACATCCCGCACTGCAACCTGTGAAACTCGAAATTTTACCCCGAGCCGTGATGAGATCAATCCACCGTTGCGTTGAAGGGCGTGGTACACACCGCCACCCACAGTTCCACCACCGATGAGACCTATGTTGAGCTGTGTTATCAAGCGGTTGAGAATGCCAAACGAACTCTCTCTTTCAAAGTGTAAAATTCCAATCGCTAGGTCTCGAACTAATGTTCACTGAGACCGCCGAGCGGAGGTCAGGGAAGTTGACTTATGGCGATGAGTCGCAGGAATCGCTGGGTTTTTGCCAAAGGTTGAATGAGTTCGACCTGCTTCGGCAACAGGGTAGGCAGCAAGTTAGTCACGATCACCCATGAATTGGTTGCCATGGTCTCGCTCGCGTGCAGAGAATATGTTTTCTCTGGGTCCACCCAAAATCGCAGTTGCACCGCATCGACACCAAGAGAGATTGCACTAAATGAGGGATGGCTTGGTGCCATGGGCGCACCCACAGGAAAGTGTGTCCCCATCGAATCCCCGTTGCGACCGGTGAGGAGGAGAGGTGACTGGGGAGTGAGTTGATAATCCCGTTGCGCGGCGTTGACGAACAGAGGATTCATACTGATGTTGCCTGTGCCCGGCCAATTGGTTTGCGAATAGTTAGAGTGGTCGGCGATGACCGTGGAGCTATTCAGCAATGACACGGTCTCAAGGTTATCCCAGAGAATATTGTTGTAGGACTCAATCACGTGCCCGCCACCGGTGGCTGATGCCGGATCGGCTTTGTTGTAATTCCGGAATCCGAAATCGTTATTCACAAAAGTGCAATTGTACACCGTGGCAGTGCAGTCATCCTTCACTGCCACTCCGGAATCGCAACGATAGACCAGACAGTTTCGAATCACGATCCCAGAAGAGTCCTCGCCGATGGAAACTCCTTTGTCATTGGGAAAATCATACATCAGGCAGTCCTCTACAATGACCCCGACAGTGCCTGTCCCGAGGTCGATCGCGTCAGTGTTCGTCTGTGGCCCATGCCGAAAGGTGCATCGGCGGATGATGGAACCCGCCGGAACGCCGTCGAAATCTAGCGCGTCACTGCTCGGGTTGTTCGGGTTTTCAAACAGTGAATCCTCCACCAGCATGGGCGTGAACCGCCAAAGCGTCTCGTGATAAACACTAAAATGACAACGACGGACAGTTACTTCCTTGGCGTTTGTGCATCCAGCAATCGGCGTGGCTCCAGATTTGTAATCGTGCACGAAACTATCCTCCAGCAATCCCGTTGCTCCGTTGCGGAATTTGACCGCTCCACCCACAACTTCCACATGCCGAAGGGTGAGAAAAGAATTCGTGCCATCAGCGGCCAGTTCGCCCCACATGTTTGTCCCCGTGTTGATGGCGAACTTAACGGGTGTTGCTTCCGTTCCACGGATATCTATCCCGCCACCCGCCCCAGCACGCAAGGAGATGCCGGTCAGGAGTTGGACATGGGTTCCCGCTTCGATAGTTAGAGTCGCGCCATCCGCGACCGTTGTATCAGCCGCCAAAATGTACGGACCTTCTGTAGCTCGCCACGTCGTGTTCGTGCAAATCGTATTGGGAGGACACTCGTTCAGGGACAGCGACGCAAGATCCGCGACGAGGTGAAAATCACTACTGCCGAGGGATTCGTTAATGCCCTGAATCGCCAACACGTGAACCCCAACGGAAAGTCGATCACCGATCACCCCTAGGTCGAATACGCTGGCTGCGTTCAACGGCGCGTCACAGCACGACGCTTCATGTAATCCTGTGGCGAGCGCATTGTACGGTGGCGAACCTGCGGGAGCGGTCGTGGAACGCGCAATCTCGACGCCATCCAAGTAAGCGATGAACGCATCGTCAAAATCGATGGTCAGTTGTAATCGCGCCTCGGGGTCGACTGAATTAGTGAGCTCAATTGATCTACGGAGGTAGAGGGTACTGTAACGGTTTTGCATATCGCTCAGCACCGTTGCCCGACCTAAAATGCCAGAGTCACCATATCCAAAACCCCCATTTCCACTCCCCCACGGCGCGTCGAGATCGGCTTCAGGAAGAGATTGCCAACCACTTTGGGGGGCATTTGTGCCTTTATGAACACGCCAAAGATCATAGTGATTGACCAATGGCGAGGCAACTAACGGAACAAGAACGAAGTTCAGACAAAACGCAAGCATGAGGTAGGCACCTCTGCTTCTGAAACGATTAAGTCGTTGCATTCCGTAGCTGAGACTGACATTCGGGGACCGAAACTCAAGAACGAATCAATTCTGATTGAATGTTTCCGAGATTTTGAATCTGGTTGCGGAGTTCGCGGGATAATTCCTTCCGGTTAAGACCCGGAGGAATCGGAAGACCAAACTTAACCGTAGCGATCGTTCGTCGTTGGCCTAGTAGATTAATGAGGTGGGGGAAAAAGGTCATATCCCCCCAATAAGCAGCATCGTGGCGGGCATCCCCTCCTTCAACGTGGTATTCGATCCACGCAGGTGTGACATCCCATCTGTTTTGCACAGCAGGTTCTAGCAGTGAGGAATAGAATGGGAGCACTCGGGTCCCGTCCGAACTCGTTCCTTCCGGGAATAAAGTGACAACCAATTGCTGGGTCACGGTGGCCTCAAATTCTCGAGGAAGACGGGCAACTTCGCGTTTGTCGGATCGGTTGATAAACAAGGTCCCAGCACACCGAGTAAGCCAGCCAATTATAGGCCAACGGCGCACGTCGTGCTTTGAAAGGAATACCTGAGGATGCACCGAGGCAAGAACCGGAATGTCTAAGTAGCTGACATGATTGCACGTAAGCAGGCCGTGAGTTGGAAATGCTCCAGTGCTCCGAATCGAGATGCCCGCACAACGAGCCAT
>SXQI01000280.1 GCA_005793025.1 Verrucomicrobiales bacterium | reverse complement strand
GGTTGAGACTGCCTCTGGAACCAATGCCTACGGGGCAGCAGCAGGAACAACTGCGTGGACGATTGCCGTGCCGTTGGCTCCGGGAGCTTCTACAATCCGTGTGCGAGCTCGTGATGCGAGTGGCAATCTGTCTCCAGAGGTTACGCGTGTGTTCTATTATGATATCGCGAAACCACTTTCGGTAAACGTGGTTGGATCCGGAATCGTGACCCCAAACTTGAACACGTCGAACTTGGTGGTTGGAAAAACGTATTCGATGACGGCAACCGTTCAGAAAGGCACAACGTTTGATGGTTGGACTGGTTACGGTACGACCCCAATTAAAACGGCGACGATCTCTTTCGTGATGGCCGAGAACCTGTCATTAACGGCTAAATTCGTAGATAAAAGTTTGCCATCCCTCGTGATCTCAACACCAGCGAACAACTCGAAAATCACTACGCACGAGGTTTTAGTCAAAGGGACGGCCGGTGACAATTTAGGTGTCTCCAAAGTTATGGTGAGAATTGACAGCGGTGAGTGGATGGAGGCGACTGGAACAACCGCTTGGAGTCATCTCATACAACCGGGATTGGGAAATCACACGGTATCGGCCTATGCGTTGGATGCCGCCGGCAACGCATCGCCGACAAAAACAGTGGCGATCCGTCTGCCAGATTATAGAGGAATCTATTTTGGGACGTATTCAGGGCTGGGCGAGCGTGGTTTGATCGGCGTAATAGTAACTGCCGACCAGAGAGCAATCATGCTCGCAGGGGATAACACTTCGGCATACGGGGCTGCGGACGCGATTGGCGATGTTCCAATAGCCTTGGACGGAGCATTCGATTACAAGAAACCGAATGGAGTGCGGCTGCTTGGAACGTTCACCGACACTGGCTTTTCTATTACGGCGATCCACCCTGGCCTTGGGTCGATCCCGGGTTCTGGGTTAAAAAAAGTCGCTACAGGCAAGCATTCGGCATTGGTGGGACTCTACTACGGCACTTACAACTTTTCCCAAGACGATGGTGAAGTGGCAGGTTTAGTGGCAGCCGACGGTCAAACATTGGTTCTAGCCGAAAGTTCGAGAATACCCGAGGAATCAATTGGTTCTGGAGGTGCGAGTCTGGGTAGCGTTGATGATCGGCGACAAGTCAAAGTGATGTTGAACGGAACTTCCTTCAATGGATCCATCGATCCCCAGACATTTGTCATTAGCGGACTGGGCTTCTCGATGGAACGATTAACTACCCCAGACGGGCTATCACCACAATTGGCCCCATCACCTGAATTGGACGTTCCCAACGAGTTGGAACAGACGATGGATGTTATTCAGGACGCCACACCTATCGAGGTGCCGATCCTCAGGATCCAGTCAAATGTTTCGGGCTTTGGCTTCGTGTTTTCCACTCAGGTCGGGCGAACCTACAGGATTCAATCTTCCACGGATCTTTTGAACTGGAATGATTTAACGGAAACATTCACTGCCGATGCTGAGGAATACGAATTCAGTGAACCGGAAGTCGAGGATGCACATCGCTTCTACCGTGTAGTTGCCAAGTAAACTCAACCACTTCCTAAATAATTGGATGGTGAGAAAATCGCGTTTGCGGGGGGGTGCGGGGATGTGTTTTGATGGGGTGGATGAGATTGTTTGATTTGACGCAGGATGTCGCGGTGGTGATTGGTGCCACGGGTGCGTTGGGAGGGGCTATCGCGGAGGGGTTGGCTGAGGCTGGAGCCAAAGTGGCGGTTCTGGGTCGTAATCCCGACAGGGGTGCGGAGCGGGTTCTCCGGATCAAGCAGGCTGGCGGCAAGGCATGTTTTTTTGCTGTGGATGCTTCTCATCGAGAGAGTCTCGCCTCGGCTCACGACCAGGTGCAACGTGATCTGGGTGCTCCCACGATCTTGGTGAATGCTGCAGGTGGGAATGATCCCAAGGTTACGGTGACTCCTGATCGAAAGTTTGAGCAGATCGGCGTGGAGGATTGGCTCGCGAATTTTGATTTGAATCTAGTGGGTGGCGCGTTGCTGCCGTGTCAGGTGTTTGGGCCGGGGATGTGTGATCGGCAACGGGGTTCGATTATTAATATCGCGAGTGTTTCGGCGCATCTGCCGTTGTCGCGTGTGGTGACTTATTCGGCGGCCAAGGCTGCTGTGATGAATTTGAGTCAGTTTCTTGCCCGTGAATGGGCGAAACATGGTGTCCGGGTGAACACGATTACCCCTGGTTTTTTTCCTGCCGAACAGAATCGCGCCTTGTTATTTAATGCGGACGGAACGCCGACTCCCCGGGCGCGTTCGATTTACGACCACACCCCGATGAATCGTTTTGGTAATGCTGATGAATTAGCGGGAGCTGCCGTGTTTTTGGCGAGTCATGCGGCGAGCAGTTTTGTTACTGGCACCGATATCCGTGTGGATGGAGGGTTTCTCTCGCAGACGATTTAAGAACCCGGATCTGTCTCTTCGTTCAAATCTCCATGAAAACAGTTTTTAGGAAATCAGCCTCTGGGACGGTTCTCGCTGCTCTGGATGTTGAGGCGGTTGTGGCGGAATCTTGCCCTGTGGAACGTTACCAAGGACGGCGGGTGTTGCTCATCGTTCCGGATGCAACCCGCACAGCACCGGTGGGTTTGGTGTTCCAGACTCTCCACCGTCAATTGGGCGAAGTGACCGCTACTCTTGATGTCTTAGTGGCTCTGGGGACCCATCAGGCCATGAGCGAGGAGAGTATCTGCCAACGGCTGGAGATCTCCCTCGAGGATCGCCGTTCGATCTATAGCAGGGTCCGGTTTTTTAATCATGAATGGGATAATCCCAGTGCCTTACGAGGGATCGGGACGATTCCTTCGTCCGAGATTTCCGAGCTTTCGGGCGGGTTATTCTCGATGGATGTGTTGGTGGAGATCAACGCGTTGGTTTTCGATTATGATGAAGTCATTATTATCGGACCCGTTTTTCCACATGAAGTCGTGGGTTGTTCGGGAGGTAATAAATATCTTTTCCCCGGTGTGGGAGGGCCAGCGATTCTCAACTTTTTCCATTGGCTCGGAGCTGTGGTGACGAACCCGATGATTATTGGAAACAAATGGACCCCGGTGAGGAAGGTCGTGGATCGCGCGGCTGCAATGGTCAACGTGACCAAGCGTTGTTTTTGTATGGTGGTGGATCACGGTGAATTGGCAGGGCTTTTTATGGGCACACCGGAAGCCGCTTGGGACGCTGCCAGCGACCTTTCTAGGGAGTTGCATATTTGCCGGAAAAAGCGTGCGTTTCACACGGTCCTCTCGTGTGCGCCCA
The DNA here is from genome assembly GCA_005793025.1 of Verrucomicrobiales bacterium. Lineage (GTDB taxonomy): Bacteria > Verrucomicrobiota > Verrucomicrobiia > Limisphaerales > SXQI01 > SXQI01. The sequence goes on along the minus strand of SXQI01000280.1, from coordinate 3,790 downwards.
CGATGTATGACGAGCTTTGGACGGGTGGCAAATGCATGTACAAGTTGGAGCCCGTCGTAGCGGATGGAGGGGAGTTGATTATCTACGCGCCGCATATTCACGAAGTTTGTGTTGCCCACGGAAAAACATTGCACGCGGTGGGTTATCATTGTCGGGATTTCTTTTTGAAACAATGGGATCAGTATCAGCATCATCCATGGGGTGTGCTGGCTCACGCGGCGCATGTGTATGGTCTTGGAACGTTTGAGAACGGGATCGAAACGCCGCGTGTTAGGGTGACCTTGGCTACTGGGATTCCGGAGGAGGTCTGTCGCAAGATCAACTTGGGATTCCGTGATTGGCGCACGATCGATGTCGAGCATTATGCCGACCGCGAAGAGGAAGGTGTGTTGCTGGTGCGAAAAGCGGGGGAAATGTTGTTTCAACTGGAGGAACCGCCCGCTTGGGCTGGTGGAGTTTAGGGCCCTCTTCCCCATTGTTTAGAAGCGAACGGTTTATTAGTTCATTATGCCGATTTACGAATACGCATGTCCGAAATGTCGAAAAGTATTCAGCTTTCTTTCCAAACGATTGAAGCCGGAACGGGATCCTGCCTGCCCCAAGTGTGGCTGCACTGAGTTGCAACGTCAGATGAGTACCTTTGCGATGCCTCGTGGGTTAGCTGAGACGAAGGCGGCTCCTGCCGATGATTCAGGCGGAGCTGATCCGATGCCGGATATGGATGATCCACGCGTCGCAAGGGTCATGAACGAAATCGAACGCGACATGGAACATTTGGATGAAAATAATCCGAAGCACATGGCTCACATGATGCGGAAGATGAAGGAAATCATGCCGGATGGCACGATGCCGAAGGAAATGGATGTGGCAATCAAACGGTTGGAATCAGGTGAGGATCCGGAAAAGATCGAAGCCGATATGGGAGATGTTTTAGGCATGGGTGAGGAGGGCGAAGACGGCGGCGGCATGGGAGGTTCAGGCGGCCAACCGTATAGCAAGGATGGTGGCCTCTACGATTATTGAGTCCAATTGCGCTTTAACGCGTGTTGACCCTGTGCTAGGTTTTGCGGAATGGATTTGCAGAGTTTGTTGAACGGATTGTTGATGTATGCCTGCTTTTTGCCGGTTCTCACCTTCCACGAGTTTGCCCATGCTTGGGTAGCCTCAAAGCGCGGCGATGACACGGCGCGCAATCAGGGTCGAGTCTCCCTGAATCCAGCGGTTCATATCGATCCCGTGGGGACGATCGCACTTCCGATCTTGAGTATTTTCCTCACCTCGGTCAGCTCCCCACTGGCGGGTTTTATTATCGGTTGGGGAAAACCCGTTCCGGTGAACATCAACAATTTGCGACAACCCCGATTGGACGATTCGCTGATCGCGATGGCGGGGCCGATCATGAATATCCTCCTTGCGATCGGGTTGCTGGCGGTCGCAAAAATCGGGATCCTCGCTAATGTTCCGTTAATCACCCAATCCGCCGTCCAGATCGCGTTCATTAGTTTGTTCCTCTGTTTTTTTAATCTGCTGCCGATCCCTCCGCTAGATGGGTCACATGTCGCCGCACACCTACTCCAACTCAAGTGGGAAACCTATTTTAGAATGGTTCCATACGGCTGCATCCTAGTGATCCTTGCGTGGCAAATCGATGGGGTCCGACAAATGGTCAGCATCGCCACATCGTTCACCTTCGCCTTGATCGCGAGCTTGTTCGGATTAGAATAAAGGACAAGACCTTCAATCCATGCCAAATATTCGACCTACATTTGCCGAAGTCGGGTTCCCCGGTCGATTGATCGCAGTCGAAGGGTTGGATGGCTCCGGTAAATCAACGCAGATCTATCTCCTCAAACGGTGGCTGGAATTAGAAGGTGCCCGAGTTTTTTTCAGCGAATGGAACTCCTCGGATCTGGTTAAAAGCGCGACGAGCAAAGGCAAAAAACGGCAACTCCTGACTCCCACCACGTTTAGCCTGATCCATGCCACGGATTTCGCAGATCGATATGAACGTCAATTGGTGCCGCTGTTGCGGGCTGGTTACATCGTTTTATGTGATCGCTATGTTTACACCGCGTTCGCGCGTGATGTGGTTCGTGGATGCCCTGAGGCGTGGGTTCGCGGCAACTATGCGTTTGCCTGCCTGCCAGATCTCACGTTCTTTTTTAAAGCAAACTTGGAAGTGTCGCTTCAACGGATTTTGGATAACCGCCCTGAGCTAAAGTATTTTGAGGCCGGCATGGATTTAAAACTTTCGCCAGATCCCTACGAGAGTTTCAGGATTTTCCAAGGTCGATTGCTCGAACAATACCTTGGCATGAGCGAGGAGTTTAAGTTCGTCGTGATTGATGCCAATCAGGCGGTTGAATCCCAACAGAGCATTGTCCGCCAAACCGTGGGGTCACGGATTGATGTCGCCAACTTCCTTGCGCCTCAGACCTTGAAACACTCATGAACTCCACGCCAAGGATTACCCGAGAAAACGGTTCGATCATGGTGCCTTCGCCCTCGAAGCGGCGGTTCTACGGCCAAGGGATTCCCGGTGTCAAATTGGAGTCGCTCAGCGGCAAATTGATTGCGGTAGAAGGGGCCGATGGCTCGGGACGTTCGACCCAGATCACCCGCTTGGTCGATTGGCTCGAGGGCAACGGACATGCCACCGTGCAAGTGGGACTGAAACGTTCGACGCTCGTCAGCGATGAACTGAACCAAGCACAGCAAGGAAACATCCTCAGCCGGACGACGCTCAGCCTTTTTTACGCAACCGATTTTGCGGATCAACTCGAGAACATCATCCTCCCTGCTCTGGGGTCTGGGTTTATCGTGTTAGCGGATCGTTACATCTACACGCTGATGGTGCGAGATATGGTGCGTGGGATGGACGAGAAATGGTTAAAGAATCTTTACGGGATAGCATTGGAGCCTGACGCCGTATTCTACCTCAACGTTTCTCCGGAAGAATTAGTTCAACGAAACTTCGCAAAAAACCACGTCCTAGATTTCTGGGAAAGTGGGATGGATCTGGGGTTGTCGCGAGATATGTTCGATAGCTTTCTGAAATACCAAGCCCTCGTCCAACAACAATTCAAGCGGTTGCAGGCCACATACGGGTTTCACATTGTGGATGCGCATCAATCGGTGGATGCAGTGAGCGCGGTTTTACGTGGAGAGATCGAATCGATTCTGACCCGTTAAATCGTCACACCGCGAACGTCCGACGGAGATAGTCAATGCTCTCCTTCGCGATACGCTCCGGCCCCTCGGTGAAATCAAAAACTTCGACTGACACCCATCCGTCATAGTGGCTCTCGCGTAACGCTTGAGCGATCGGCACGAAATCAACCTCACCAAATCCCGGCCCTTTCAGGTTCTTGTCATTCGCGTGGAAGTGGGAGAAGCGACCTCGACTTTCGTGAATGATTTGAGGGATCGGTTTTGTTTCCGAGGACATCGCTTTCACATCCAGAATGATCTGGCAATGCGGACTTGCGAATCGATCCACAAACGCGATGGCATCGGTTGCGGTGTTGATGAAATCAGTTTCTGTAGGCCCCAAGGGTTCGAAGCAAAGAATGACATCCCGCTCTTGAGCCTTTTGGACTGCGGGTTTCAACACCTCGAATGCATAATCTCCAGCCATCCCGATGGAAACCCCGGGCTGCAAGCTCCGTTGTTTAGGCGAACCCAACACAATGGTCTTCCCTCCAAGATCCGCACAGAAATCGACCAGATGACCAAAATACTCCGACGTGCGGTTCCGGATTTGTGGGTCGGGATGGGTCAAGTGCAACCC
>SXQI01000279.1 GCA_005793025.1 Verrucomicrobiales bacterium | reverse complement strand
AATCACGGTAGGCTTGTTGCCGGTCGCTGTGGCCAGTCGATCAGCCAATTCCGTCCGTGAGAGGTCCGAGGTGAATTGCAATCCAAGGTGCTGGTTTTTCTCAAAGAAAAATGGTTGAGATTTCCCTAAACCCAACGCATTGGCCAACTGCCGATTGTTGCCGAGTCGAGGATGGGCATCTAGCGGAAGGTGGGAGCTGTAGACCGCTAAATTATGATCCAACAGCAGCCGGAGGAGTTCATAACGGCGTCCTGTCCATGGCTGGCTGGGCCCCCAAAAAAGACCATGGTGGACGAGTAGGAAATCAGCACCACTTGCCACGACTTTCTGGATGACGTTCTGCGAGGCGTCCACTGCTGCCGCAATTCGAGTGACCTTGCCGTGGTTTTGCACCTGAAGACCATTCGCAGCCCCTGAATAATCTGTGAAGGTCTGAGTCTTTAGAACAGATTCACAATATCGAACGATCTGGGAGAGCGGGACTGACATGCTAGTTATGTATCAGAACAATGGCTCAAGACAGAGAAGAAAAAGTCCGCGAACGCTCTTCTAGGATTTTGGCCAATTCGATTAGCTTTGACCCATCGGGTTGGTTTTGTTAGTCCAATCTCGCATTGATAACGAATTTCGGTTGCTTCAAGGAACCCTCATGGTCGCTGCGGTAAATACGTCGTCTCGGGTGAGTGTCGATGGCAAGTTCTTCCGTTTGGGCGGGAAGAAATTCTACGCCCGAGGAGTGACTTACGGGCCGTTTGCACCCAATTCCCACGGCAATTTCTTCGGAAGTCTGGCTCAAACAAAACGAGACTTCGCACTAATCCAAGACCTTGGTGCGAATACTTTGCGGGTATATCACATCCCTCCCGTTTGGTTTTTGGACCTCGTTTTGGAACATGGACTCCGGCTTTTGGTCGATGTGCCTTGGAACAAACACTTGTGTTTTTTAGACAATACCGTCGCGACAGAAGAGGCACTTGGTTCTGTCCGGCATGCTGCCAAGACTTGTGGAAACCACCCAGCGGTCATGGCGATCAGCGTCCTGAATGAACCTCCTGCCGACATCGTGCGATGGAGCGGAGCCAAAGAGGTTGCTGATTTCATCGAGAAAGCAGTCGAAGAGGTAAAGCAAATTGCGCCGAATTGCCTCTGCACTTTTGCGAGTTATCCACCCACCGAGTATCTCCGCCCCCAGAATATCGATTTCCACTGCTTCAATGTTTATCTTCATCAGCAGCGACCGTTTGAGAATTACATAGCCCGTTTGCAAATGATCGCTGACGGGAAGCCGCTGCTACTAGGTGAATTCGGCATTGATTCTCTGCGTGAAGGAGAGGAGTCCCAACAAGAGATTCTCGCATGGCAAATCGAGACCGCGTTTCGCGGAGGGGTTGCAGGGACATTTGTTTATAGTTTTACGGACGATTGGTTTAAGGACGGTCGCCAGATCGTGGATTGGGCGTTCGGACTTACCACGGTGGATCGGAGGCCCAAACCCGCGTTTGCAACCGTTCGTCGCCTTTTTGAAATTGCGCCTCATTTTCCGTTACCCAGTTATCCGAAGGTTTCGATCGTGGTGGCCAGTTACAACGGCGAACGCACCTTGGATAGTTGCCTCAAATCGTTGCAGCACCTCAACTACCCAGCTTACGAAGTAATTTTGGTGGATGACGGATCTTTGGACAACACCGAGACGATCGCCCGTCGTTATCCTGAGGTTCAGTACTTCAAGCATGAACAGAATCAAGGGTTGTCCGTCGCACGAAACACCGGAATTGCATTAGCAACTGGGGAAATCGTTGCATTCACAGATTCCGATTGCCGGGCCGATGAAGACTGGTTGCACTATCTAATTGGTGATTTATTGAACAGTTCGTTCACAGGTATCGGCGGTCACAATCTACTTCCTCCTGAAGATTCATGGGTTGCGGCGTGTGTGATGGCATCACCGGGAGGCCCAGCCCATGTGATGGTTACCGACCGCCTTGCCGAGCACATCCCGGGCTGCAACATGGCGTTTTATAAATGGGCTTTGGACGACATTGGGGGATTTGATCCCTTATTTCGCAAGGCTGGCGATGATGTGGATGTTTGCTGGCGATTACAGCAACAGGGTTACCAACTCGGGTTTAGTCCCGGAGGGTTTGTCTGGCATTATCGTCGGGCAACCTCACGGGATTATCTAAAACAGCAGCAAGGTTATGGTGAGGCAGAAGCTTTGCTCACGCACCGGCATCCCGAGTACTTTAACTGGGCGGGTGGAAGCCAATGGCAGGGCCGGATTTACTCCTCCGCAAAATTCGGCGTCCTACTCCGAGGGCCGATTATTTACCATGGCTGGTTTGGCTCAGGTTTTTTTCAAACCCTCTACACACCTACCCCATCATTTACCCTGATGTTGGTGACGAGTTTCGAATACCACGTGCTGATCACATTACCCTTGGTAGTTCTCGCGGTTCTTTTCCGGACACTGGTTCCCACCGCCATCGCCAGCATTCTATTGCCGATGGCGGTGTGCGTCGCGGCCGCTTGGCAGGCTGAAATTCCGAGAAATCAACGTCGCTCAACCTCTAGGCCATTGGTGGCTCTCCTCTTCTTCCTCCAACCGATCGTGCGTGGCTGGGCTCGTTATAAACGGAGCCTAAACGTCCCCCGTTCTCGTTTAACGCGACGCGAGAATCTCGAGTCTGCATTGCGCGAAGACAGCGGCCTCTCGTTTCGAGAGGTGGAGTATTGGAACGATTCAGGGCTTGATCGATTGGAGTTTCTTTCTGTCGTGCTGGAACAACTCGATCAGCGGGGTTGGCAAAATAAAACCGATACGGGATGGAATCAATTCGACGTCGAGATTTTCGGCAGTGCATTTACGCACCTACAAATTACGACGGTTGCCGAATTCCTAGGTCAGGGAAAGCAACTGCTTCGCTGCCGATTACAAACGGCTTGGACCCTATTTGCGAAAACCCTTTTCTGGGCGATGCTCGGTCTCGAGATCATCATCATTGGGTTGGTTGGATCCGAGATTTGGTGGCTATGGCTAATATTAATCACACTCCCGCTCATGTTCTGGATACTGCATCGTGAGCAGAGTCATCTTCGGCGTCTTGTTTCGGTTTTTCTCGACGAGGTGGCCACCGATCTTAAGCTCAAGAGAGTGGAACTATCCAAACCCAAGAAATCGTCAACATGAAGGCCTATCACGATCTCCTTCGTTTGGTTTTGGATCAGGGGAAATACAAAGGCGACCGCACGGGTACTGGCACCTTCTCCATTTTTGGTGCTCAGGCCCGGTTCCCACTCAATGAGGGGTTTCCGTTGGTGACAACCAAAAAGGTGCATCTCAAATCGATCATTTATGAGCTGCTTTGGTTTTTGCGCGGTGAAACCAACATCCGATTTTTAAAGGAAAACGGCGTCAGCATTTGGGACGAATGGGCAGATGAACAAGGGAATCTGGGAAGAGTTTACGGAGCCCAATGGTGTGACTGGCGGACCATGGATGGTCGCACAATTCATCAGATTGACCAAACCATCGCACAAATCAAAAAGAATCCTGATAGCCGCCGTCATATTGTCAGCGCGTGGAACGTAGGAGAGATCGAACAGATGGCGTTGCCGCCGTGTCATGCTCTGTTCCAATTTTATGTGCAGGAAGGCGAGTTAAGTTGCCAACTTTACCAACGCAGTGCGGATTTATTTCTCGGGGTGCCATTTAACATCGCGTCCTACGCCATCCTCACTCTCATGGTCGCGCAAGTATGCGGTTTGAAACCGGGGACTTTCGTCCACACGTTCGGTGACCTGCATCTTTACAGCAACCATCTCGAGCAGGCACGATTGCAACTCAGTCGTGAACCTCACTCTTTGCCGATTATGACTCTCAATCCGGCGATTCGCGACATCCACGACTTCCGATTTGAGGATTTCACTCTAACCAGCTACGATCCCTACCCAGCGATCAAGGCACCTATCGCGGTCTGACTTTTCTTTGTTTTCGTCTGTGAAATTTTTCCAAGCTATTGCTGCGATGTCCGAGAACCGTGTAATCGGCTGCGGTAACCGAATCCCTTGGCATTTGCCGGAGGATTTCAAATGGTTCAAACAAAAAACTACCGGCCAAGTTTTGCTCATGGGCCGACGAACCTTTGAATCGATTGGTCGCCCACTCCCCAATCGCACAACCCTTCTTCTGAGCCGCAAAGGTTTCATTTTTTCGGGAGTAAAGACGATTGCGGATTGGCGCAGCCACGATTGGGCACATGAGGATCGAGAAGTGTTTGTCTGCGGTGGTGCTGAAATCTATTCACAACTCCTTCCATACTGTTCGGATCTGTATCTCACTCTGCTGAAGAAAAAAGTTGAAGGGGACACATTTTTTCCCGCCTTCGAAAACCGTTTCGAAAAAGTAGCCGTCCTTGCCGACACAACAGATTTTTTCATCCTTCACTATCGTCAAACCCGACCTGAGGAACTCCCGCATGTCTAGAATGCTCAAGTCCGCTGGAGCAATGGGAATCGCCACGTTTCTCAGCCGAATCTTAGGGTTAGTGCGAGAAATGGTATACACCTCCTTCATGGGGGCAGGTGCCGAGGCGGGTGCCTTTCGACTGGCATTGATGCTCCCGAATCTTTTCCGACGGCTCTTGGGGGAAGGTGCGTTGACTGCGGCTTTCATCCCGATTTTCAAGGATAAGGAGAAAAACTCTACCGAATCTGAGATGTGGCGTTCAGCAAACGCGGTCATCTCAGGTCTCGTGGTGGTTTCCTGCATCATTGTTGGCGTAGTGATGCTGGGTCTGACCGCTGCGATTTGGATGGGTAACTCTGGGATGACCTCCATCGTGCGACCGAATACCGAGTTCATGCTGAGCTTATCGCGTCTCATGTTCCCTTACCTGTTGTTCATTTGCATGGCGGCCGTGTTCATGGGAATGCTCAATGCGCGTGGACACTTTTTTGTCCCGGCGATGGGATCGGTCCTCCTGAACGTTGTGTTGATCATTACCGTTCTCTGTGTGGCACCCTTTATTGGCAATAATCTCAGGGAACACATTTATGTCCTTGCCGGCGCAGTAGTGATCGCTGGGATTGTGCAAGCAGCCTATCAACTGCCGACGCTTTACAGAGAAGGTTTCCGGCTGCGTTGGGTTAGCCCATGGAAGGATCCCACGGTCACCGAGGTGGTTCGCAATATGATCCCCGGCATGATGGGTGTGGCCGCCTTTCAACTAAACGTCGTGATTACACAAGCCATCGCTTGGCGAACCGATAACTCAATTATTGCTGCTTTCGATGCGGCCGTTCGATTGATGGAATTTCCTCAAGGAATCTTTGGAATCTCCCTTGCCACCTACCTACTCCCAACGCTCTCTGGGTTTGCTTCTGAGAAAAAATACTCTGAATTCCGTAGCACCCTGACCCAAGGAGTGGGCTACCTGTTCCTAATCAATCTACTGGCCGCCATGCTCCTGTTAGTGTTGGCGGAACCGATGGTGCGCTTGCTGTTTGAACGTGGAAAATTCACTGCCATGGATACCTACCGCTCCGGCATCGCCTTGGCCTGTCTTGCTCCGGGATTGATTGCTTTCTCTCTCAACAATGTGACCGCACGCGCTTTTTATGCGCTGGGTGATACGAAAACCCCCATGAAAATCAGCAGTGTGTGCTTGGTTCTCAACATCATTTTCGGCGTCATCCTCATCCCCACATTCCAACAAGGTGGGATGGGGGTTGCAAACACGCTAAGCGGCACGTTCAACGTCTATCTGCTGATCTATGCATTGCGCAGGAAACTACCCAAACTGACATTCAAAGAGTTGCTTCCCCAACTGGGCCAAATGCTGACCTGCGCCACCCTTGCGGGAATCGTGGCATGGGTGACTGCTTGGGGTTGCGAGACCTGTTTAGGAATCGCAACATTGCCAGCACGTTTGACCACCGTGTTCCTCTCGATTCTCCTCGCTACGGGGGTTTATTTCGCCTTGCTCAGGTGGCTAAGAGTTCCTCAAGCGATTGAAGTTCTCGACTCGATTCTCGAGCGATATCGACGTCAGGCTAAATCTTAGGCGAAGTTTTCCTTCGGATTAGCTCCAAACTCGTTGTTTCCGGGTTGACTATCCTTACAAGCGAAAAACAGGAGCGTGACCGCCCCAATGATTGGGATGAGGAGGAGCAAAAACCAGAAACCGCTTTTCCCGATGTCATGCAGACGTCGAACGCTAACAGCTAGGCCGGGGATGATCGTAGCTAGGATGAATAGGATATCCAAAATCCCACTCAACCCCAGCACCCCGTCAACGATTAACACCGCACAATAAACAATCAGGTTAAACAGAGAGTACATCCAATACTCTTTCCTTCGAGCTCTTCCGTCGAACACCGCATATTTCTTCAATACTCCAAGATACCAATTCATATTATTCGTTTATTTCAGAAAGATTGACGCCGAAAGCAACCACGTCGTGTGCTTCCGGTCAACGCAAAACCAAGCGCGAATTCCTAGGGCGGTGTGTCCAACGTTTCGAACAATCGTTTACAAAGCGCCTGCAGAATCCCTCGTTCGTTCGCTTGATCCACGGTAAAAACAACAACGACGATGCGGGTTCCATTAGGCAGTTCCACATACGCAGCATCGTGGCGTGTCTTACTTGTCCACCCTGCTTTGGACCAAAGTTTCGCTCCGGGTTTCAGAGCTCCTCCTGTGAAACCGTGAGCTTGATCGTCAGGGTCAAGTGTCTGACGAAATGGGTCGCGACGAAGCAAATCCATCATCTCACCATCACGTTTGGGACTAGCAGATCTTCCAGCCACAATGTCCGCCAGTAACTTTGCGACGGCGTCGGTTGTCAGCGCATTCCGATTAGAGGGTGGCCCTTCGACAAAAACACGATCCCGACCGTAGGGGGCTTCACACCAAGGCTTCTGGTTAGCGTTAATCCCACGATAACCTTGCTTCAAGAAGAGTCGATTTACGGCATTGCGTTTGAGAATCCAGACTGCCATTTCAGGGCCTGACAACTCGGGCCCGCTCTGGGTATCGGTTAGGACATCGAGAACGTAATGGGTCGCATCATTGGAGGAATCAACAATCATGTCACGCAAGGCTTGGCGAAGCTCAGGGGTATCTTTGATGGTTTGGTTTTCCATCCACTGATGGGCTGCGACAAGATAGAAGAGTTTGACGACGCTCGCGGGGTAGATCGACTCTTTCCCTCGAAACGAAGCCTGTTCCTCCTTTTCCGCACGAAACACCCGTAAGGTTACGGCGATCTGATTAGTTTGGAGGTTTTTCGATTCGAACTCGCGCACTGTCGCACTGACTGCCTCCTCTAACGATTTCTGCAGTCCGTCGGCGGTGACAGCCAGTGACTGTAGGAAAATCATTCCTAAAAGAATTACGAGTTTCGTTGGAGAAAACCAGTTCACTTTTCAGGGTGGATCAGATTGCGTTCCAGAATTCTGAAGATCGAATCCCCATGCTTGAGGACTTTCACTTCCGTCCAATAGGCGGGTATTTCAAGTGTATCCCGTTTGCTGTGACCTAGGCAAAAACGACCTCCAGATGTGAGGACGCTAGGTAGATCTACCAAATCCAAAAGTTTTTGCGCTGGGGATGTGGATCGTTTTCCGACATTTTTCTCCCCGTAAGGTGGGTCGGCAAGGATCAGGTCGAACTTACGTCCCAACAACACGAGTTGAGGAACCGCGACGAAAACATCTTGGGTTCTTAACTCGAACAATTTCGGATCGAGACCGATTGTGGCGGCGTTTTGCGTGATCATTCGTGCATGGCGTGGGGCAAGCTCCACACAGACTGCACCGAGTGCCCCTCGACTGATCGACTCAAGGCTCAACGCCCCGCTTCCTCCAAACAACTCCAATATTCTCGCCCCAACCACCCGATCACCCAAACTATTGAACAGAGCCTGCTTCACAAGGTCGGGTGTAGGTCGAACATCGTAGCCTTTCGGCACACGCAAAATCCTACCGCCGGAAGATCCACCGATTACACGCATCCACAAATCTTGGCAGGGTGTGGATTGTGATAAAGCCAAAAAACTAAGAACCCGACCGGTATCTTCTAGTTTTTTTTGATAAATCCTCGCTTGAGACTCAGCCTGACTGGATCAAGAATCGATTGCGACTGCGGATGAGACCCCTACACATGCGAAACTTCGCCCTAGTGCCAGCACCCGACGACAACGCGGCGATCGCGCTCCGTCGCCTAGAGGCTGGGGAGCGGATTCAATTGTGCTCAAGTGAAGTAATTCTTCCGTTCACCATCCTCGAAGGCCACCGCGTTGCTACCCGCCGTATCCATTCAGGCGACCCGATTCTCTCTTGGGGACTGCCTTTCGGACTAGCTCGATCCGAAATTTTGCCTGGGGACTACCTGTGCAATGAGAAAATCCTTCTCACTCTCGCACAACGGCAAGTGGGTTTTACTCTTCCGGTGGTTCCGAATTTTGATGACCATTGGGAACCCTTCCGATTCGACCCAAGCGCGTTTCAACCGGGTCGCCAAGTAGGAAGATCTGAGATTCCTCGGACTTTTCAAGGGTTCCTTCGACCCAGAGCGCGGGGAGCCGGAACACGAAATTATGTTGTCGTTCTCGGCACCACGGCTCGAACCGCAAGCCACGCTCGAATCGTTGCCCAACATTTTTCAAACATCCGTCGAGAATTTTCAAACATCGATGGTGTTGTCGCAATCGCGCATACTGAAGCTGCAGGTCCGCATCGCCCAAATAATTTTGAGATCACCCTTCGCACGTTGGAGGGTTTCCTCACCAACTCCAACGTGGCTGCTTTCGTTTCCCTAGATCTGGGTGATGAACCGTTGACGAATTTCAACCTCATCAAATCGCTCACACAAGGGAACAATTATCTCGATTCTATTCCGCACCATTTCCTCACACTCAATGCCGACTCCAGCCAAGGAATAGACCGAGCATTACAGGCGGTGACTTCACTCCTTCCCCTTGCGAACGCGTGCCAACGCTCCTCGGTCCCGATCCAACATCTGAAGATAGGTTTGCAGTGTGGCGGATCGGACGCTTTCAACGGCATCTCGGCTAATCCGCTGATCGGTTGGATCGCCAAGGAGACCCTCCGCCACGGAGGCATCGCCAACTTATGCGAGACCGATGAACTCATCGGTGCGGAACCAGATATTCTGAGCAACGTCAGGGATCTATCGACAGTAGAGGCATTCTTGCGTCACCGGGATCAATTCCAGTTATGGGCACGCCGCCATGGGCATAGTGCCGAAGGCAATCCTTCCGGAGGAAACCTCTTCCGAGGCCTCTACAACATATCCATCAAATCGATTGGTGCCGCCCGTAAACGTGACCCATCCGTGCGCTTGGATCAGGTGATTGATTTTGCAGAACCCATGACCGAACCTGGCTTTTATTTCATGAACAGTCCGGGTAACGATTTGGAAAGCATCTCGGGCCAAGTCGCATCAGGTTGCAATTTAATCTTGTTCGCGACTGGGAATGGATCCATCACCAATTTCCCCTT
>SXQI01000278.1 GCA_005793025.1 Verrucomicrobiales bacterium | reverse complement strand
TTGAAGGCTGAAGCAGCTACCAACGTAGTCGATAAAAACCTTCGGCGATTCATGGTGGTTTGGATCAAATAAACCAAGGAGCGCGCATCGGTTGTTTAATAAAAGTGTTGGCCTCTTTGTCGTTAATGAATCGTTGTTTTTTGGAATCAAAACGCAAGACGCGGCCCGTTTGCAGTGCCGTCTTGGCAAGATTGATCAAAGTGCAGGAACGATGACCGTTGACTTCGTTGAGTGCAAATTTTTGGCGCGTTTTGACTGCCTGAACGAAATCTGTGACTTGCGGATCTGGATCTGGGAGTTTTGCTATTTTTTCTTCAAACCCCGGAATATCGGATTTAAATCCTTTCATGATTTTCCCATTCGGTCCGGAGAGAAACGCCGCATTTTTATCCCGATCTTCACCATCGAGGATGATTTCACAACCGTCGGCGTATTTCAGTCGGATCCGACGGAATGTTCCTACAGCATCCAGATCTTGCTTGTGAGCTTCGGACTCAATTTCTATAGGACTCTCGTTGTCTTTCCCTAGAATGTATTGGACTGGGTCAAGATAATGCTGCCCCATGTCACCCAGACCGCCGCCATCGTAATCCCAATAACCACGAAACGTGCCATGCACCCGGTGAGGGTGGTAAGGCTTGAATGGAGCAGGCCCTAACCATTGATCGTAATCGAGATTCGCAGGTACAGGCTGAGGCACTAAATCGGTCCGGCCAACCCAAGCAAATTTCCAGTCGAACCCTGTCGAGGCGCTCAGTGTCACTTTGAGTGGCCACCCAAGCATTCCGCTTAGAACAGCTTTCTTGATGGGTTTCACGGTCGTCCCCATCCCGTAAAAACCGCCGTCGAAACGGAACCAAGTGTTGAGTCGGAAAATACGTTTATGTTTCTTTACCGCTGCAACAACCGCTTCGCCCTCGGCAATGGTGCGAGTCATTGGCTTTTCGCACCAAATATCTTTGCCTGCTTTCGCGGCAGCAATCGCGATAAGCGCGTGCCAATGCGGAGGGGTAGGAATGTGGACGATATCGATGTCTTTTCGGGCGAGGACTTCGCGCCAATCCCGGTAGCCCTTGGCATCCGGCCCAGCGGCTTTCACGGCTTGCGCGAGGTGGACTTGATCCACATCACACACCGCTAGAAGCTTACAAGCCGTGTTGATGCTGGTGACATGTCCCATCCCCATGCCGCCTGTCCCGATCACGGCTCGAGTCAATATTTCACTCGGAGGTGTGAACTTCGGGCCCCCGAGCACATGGCGGGGAACGAGGCTCAGGGTCGCAAAACTAGCGAAGGAAGTTGCGATAAAATCCCTCCGCGTGAAGGCATGTTTTTTGTTCATTGGGTTACGAGAATTGTGAGCTTATCCACCGAGAAAAACAAGTTCCACCTGAACCGGTTAAAACTTGATGGCACTGCCATTGGTCCGCCACGCCTGAGTAACCGCCCACATGTTGACTGGCACGATGGATTGACCAAAACGGAGGTAACGAGCGGAACCGTCCGCGAACGCAAAATTCGACCCGCCACTTCGGGTGCTATTCCCACCTTTCGACCCATGGCGTGATTGTTCCACCTCCTCCACATCGTTTCCGGCGACGCCTTGCATGAAGTCCATGTAGAATTGACCCGATGTGGTCACTTTTTCGCCTAGAATGATCGTGTCTGTCGGAATCCGGACCACATTTTCATTCATGACGTGAAGCCCATCTGCCCCCATGTAACCATTGAAATCGGCATCTGAAAGGTTCGCCTTAAAATAATCATTCCACGCATTGAGGATATAACTACGGGGTGCGGCATCATGGGAAAAGGTCTGAGAATTCGTGCTATAAGTTGCAGGTTTGATGGAGTCGCTCGGGCAACGCAAAATTTGAGCGTTTTGGTAGGTGTTGCTGAGCCGGCTGGGCCAACCCGGGTTGAACGATCGCGGGATAAAATAGCCCCCGTGATCATCGGCATACATTGAGTGGGCAAGCCCTAGCTGACGCAGGCTATTCACACACGAAATTCGGCGTGCAGTTTCTTTTGCAGCTGCGAGTGAAGGCAGAAGCATCCCCGCTAAAATCGCGATGATCGCAATAACAACAAGCAATTCGATGAGTGTAAATGCCCGTGACCGAGCTTTTACCTCCGCGATACTTAGGGTTCTGCTGAGATACATACTCAAAAGTTTCTTAAATGCGGCGGACGGATCGAGCGTCCAACGGCATAGTCAGCATGGAATTTGTGAAATCTTGGAACCTAACCAACCTTCATCGACGCCTCGTACGCTCACTTTGCGTGCTCACGGCGATTCGACTGTTGGGCGATTTCACCAACGGTGCTGAACAACCATTAGACGTTGAGTATACGCGGGACATTCAACCGATTTTACAAGAGCACTGTTGGAAATGTCACGGCGAAGAGAAACAAAAAGGTGGCCTACGGTTGGATAATCGAACCTCCGCGCTGGAGGGTGGAGACACGGGACCCGTGATCCTACCCGGGAATGGTGCTGGAAGTTTGTTAATCAGTCACGTCTCGAGTGTGGATCCTGACAAGGTCATGCCACCCAAAGGGGAGCGACTGTCTGGATCACAAATCGAAGCGTTGCGTCGTTGGATTGATGCGAAGGTGCCTTGGGCTCAACCGAAGGCAGCCGTTGCTGCCAAGACCAACGAACACTGGGCGTTCGTTCGACCTAAGCAGGTGTTGCCTGTTCGCTTTACCGGTTTTTCGCATCCGGTGGATCGATTCATTCATGAAAGATTGGCTAAAGAAAAACTTTCGATCTCAGCCGAAGCCGACCGTTCGACATTGATTCGTCGGCTGTCACTCGATCTTACAGGGTTGCTCCCAACTCAAGAGGAGACTAGCGCATTTCTCCAAGACGTACGAACCGATGCTTATGATCGGGTGGTGGATCGATTGCTTGCGTCCCCTCATTTCGGGGAGCGTTGGGCTCGGCATTGGTTGGATCTTGCTCGCTACGCGGATAGCGACGGTTACCAGATCGATATTCCGCGACCATGGTCCCATCTTTTTCGCACTTGGGTCATCAATTCGGTTAATCAGGACCAACCTTTCAACGAGTTCACGATCGACCAACTTGCAGGGGATGTGAGGCCTAGTCCAACGGATGAGCAATTGATTGCGGCTGGATTTCATCGTAACACGCTGGCTAATCGAGAGGATGGGACTGATCCGGAGGAGTTTCGCGTCAAAGCAAAAGTCGATCGAGTCAGCACCACAGCCACCGCTTGGATGGGACTTACTTTGGCGTGCGCAGAATGCCACACTCACAAGTATGATCCCCTCTCTCAGCGCGAATTTTATGAGGTTTATGCGTTCTTCGATGGGGTCGATGAGGTTGAAACCGATGTACTACCCGCGAGGTGGGCACCCGAAGCTAAACGTGTGGCGATGACATTCAAGGCGCGGACGAACGCGCCTACCACCCGCATTCACGTGCGTGGCGATTTCCTGAGACCGGGAGCTGAAGTCCAACCCAACACCCCTAGGGTGTTGCCACCCTTGCGATCGCGACAATCGCGTGCTGACCGACTTGATCTCGCCGAATGGTTAGTTACTCCGGGGCATCCGCTGACGAGTCGAGTTGCCGTGAATCATTTTTGGAAGCATTTGTTTGGACGTGGTTTGGTTCCTTCGGAGGAAGATTTCGGGACCCAAGGAGAACCCCCGACCCATCCAGAGTTGCTCGATTGGTTGGCGGTGGAATTTGAGCAACGAGGATGGAGCCGCAAACAATTGATTAAACTCATTGTGACTTCAGCAACCTATCGTCAAACGTCCCGGAACCAGCCTCGGTCACTGCGGTTGGATCCCACCAACCGGTTGCTCTCACGCCAGAGTCGTCTTCCAGTGGAATCAGAAATTGTCCGCGATATCTACCTACAGACGTCGGGTCTGTTGGATGATTCTATTGGAGGGACCAGCATTCGTCCTGCGTTCCCCCCAGATTTATACAAAATTGGTTATGAGTATATAAGCTCGGTGACTTGGCCTGAAACCAAAGGATTCGATCGATATCGTCGGGGGCTCTACATCCAATCCCAGCGCACCATCCCGTATCCACTCGCGGTCACCTTTGATGCTCCTGACCCTAATATTATCTGCACCCGGCGAACTCGATCTAACAATCCCCTCCAGTCACTTGCTCGGCTGAATAACAATTTGTTCCAAGAATCTGGCCGTCACTTAGCGGCGAGACTTCGGCTTGGAGCCGACACTCCGCGAGAAAAAATCAAACTCGCCTTCGCCATTTGCCTCAACCGCGAACCCACCGGAACTGAACTCAAACGTCTTCAATCTTTTTACCAGCACCAATCAGAGCTTTCTGAAAAAACCACCTCTCCCGGCCCAATCCTTCATCCGGATGCAGCACTAGCTCAATTAGTCCTAAACCTAGACGAGTTCACCACGCGCGAATGACTGCACCCCATTGGTTTAACCACGCCGCCCAATTGACTCGGCGCGATTTTTTAACTTCCTCCGCAAGCGGGATAGGGGGACTCGCCCTTGCCTCTTTGTTCCAAGGCGACAAACTGCTGGCAACCGAGGCTGTATCCCTAAACCCTCTTGCTCCTCGAGCACCGCATTTCGCACCAAAAGCAAAACAGTGCATTTTCATCTACATGGAGGGCGGCACGAGTCAATTGGATCTGTTTGATCCAAAGCCAAAACTGAGGGAGCTCAACGGCCAAAAGATGCCAGAGTCGCTCACGAAAAACGTGCGTTTTGCGTTTCTTCAAAAAGACACCGCAGTCCTCCTCGGGAGCCCGTATACATTCAAGCCAGCAGGAAAGAGCGGCATCGAGTTTTCAGAATTGCTTCCAAACCTAAGCACCTGCGCTGATGATTTGGCGGTCATTCGATCAATGCACACGGAGGCGTTCAACCATCATCCTGGCGAACTCTTGATGTACACGGGTTTTTCAAGGCACGGCCGACCAAGTGTTGGGTCTTGGGTGAATTATGCGCTGGGTAGCCCTTCACAAAACTTGCCCGGCTACGTGGTGCTCACAGCGGGCCGTTCCCCGAGTGGAGGGAACACGCTGTTTTCAAGCGGTTTTCTTCCTTCTAATTATCAAGGAGTAACGTTTCGGAGCGAGGGTGAAGCCGTCCAAGATTTAGCGACGCCTCGGGGACTAACGCCTGAAATGCGACATTACGGTTTGGACACCTTGCATGATCTCAATCGGCTTCACCAAAAGGCTGTGGGGGATCCTGAGATTTCTGCTCGGATCGAATCTTACGAATTGGCTGGTCGCATGCAGACCGCAGCACCTGAATTGATCGATCTGTCCGGCGAAACGGCCGCGACACTCGAGGCCTACGGAGTGAATCGGGATGGGGGAGGGATGACCACGCAGCGCGGTGGGGGAGTTCAGACATTCAAAACCTTTGGAACGAACTGCCTGCTTGCGCGGCGAATGATCGAACGCGGTGTCCGTTTTGTCAGCATTCACCATGCGTCTTGGGATCACCATAATGACCTTGGCAACGACCTGCTGTTCAACTGCCGCGTGGTGGATCAACCTTTGGCCGCTCTGCTGAAAGATCTCAAACAACGCGGTCTCCTCGATTCGACTCTCGTAGTTTGGGGGACTGAATTTGGCCGAACCCCTTTGGGCGAGAACCGGCGGGGTTTCGAGAAGGTCACCGGCCGTGATCATCATCCCTCGGCATTCACTACATGGATGGCTGGAGGTGGCGTCAAAGGGGGGCAAATCATCGGAGAAACCGATGAACTTGGTTGGAATGTTGTGAAGGATCCCGTTCACGTCAACGATTTCCACGCGACGATTCTCCATCTTTTCGGTCTGAACCACGAGAAACTCACCTATCGCTATCAGGGCCGTGAATTTCGCCTGACCGATGTTGCTGGGAAAGTAATCTCACAGCTCAAAAGTTAGGATTTGGAGCAATTAATCTATGCGTTATTGCCACCCACACCCTCACCGAAAAATCCTCGCTGCATTCACATTGATCGAGTTGCTTGTGGTGATCTCGATCATTTCAATTCTCGCAAGCATGCTGCTTCCGGCACTCAGCAAATCGAAAGGGAAAGCTCTCAGCATCGTTTGCCTCAACAATCAGAAACAACTCAACTTCGCTTGGATTCTTTATACTGACGACCACGAACGATTCATTAACAACCATGGAAGGGATGAAACCCGGGACAAAAGACAGAATTGGGTCAACAATGTGCAGGATTGGGGGAACTCCGATGATAATACGAATGTTAATTATTTGAAGGAGAATAAGATCGCCCATTATACCAGTAAAAACATAGGCATTTTCAAATGCCCTGCGGATCGCTCGATGGCGGAGAACGGTTCAAGAATTCGCAGCATGGCGATGAATGCCATGATCGGTGACACGGGGGTTCTTTCGAATCGATTTAATCCCGAGTACCGTCAATACCTCAAACCCGGTGACTTAGACCTTCCCACTGAGCGATTTGTGTTTATCGACGAACACCCCGATACCATTAACGACGGGTTCTTTGTAAACACTCTGAGTACGGTTTCTTGGGGCAACGTGCCGGGCTCTTTTCATCAAGGGGCTGCTAATCTCTCCTATGCTGACGGCCATTCTGCAATTCACAGATGGGTCGTCACAGGTGAAAAAGGGACGGTGCGTCCGCCGGTCAAAGGAGGGGTTGGAGGAACTTTTCCCGCCTCACCAGCGACGGACTTCCAATGGTTGATTTATCACACTAGTTCGAAACGAAACTAGAATAGTTGTGGCCCGATTTTTACGACTGTTGGCAGAGGATCGGGTGTAATTTTTGATTGTCTGAAACGTGGTTCTCTCACACATTTATCCATATGAAAGTTCCCTCTGTTTGTTTAACCATCTGTGCCGTGGTCTCGAATGTCGCTGCCCAAGATTACTCCATTCATTCTTTTAAGAAGACGCAGTTGACTTCGGAGTTTTGGTCCGAAGGAGCGACTGCTGGGGATTTCAATAAGGATGGTAAGCGAGATATTGCAGCGGGGCCGTTTTGGTATGCAGGGCCTGATTTTAAAAACCGCACTGAGTTCATGCCGCTTCCAGCAAAGGCTTTCGATCGAAAAGCGTCGGATGGTTCCGTAGCAAAAATCAACGGTTACGATCCCCACGGCTATTCCAAAAACTTTTTCGCATACTCTTACGATTTTAATAAGGATGGTTGGGATGACATTCTCATTCTAGGTTTTCCGGGGGAAGAATCTTCTTGGTTTGAGAATCCGAAAGGCGGTCAAGGTCATTGGCAAAAGCATGTTGCCTTATTAGTAACGGACAATGAGTCCCCCACATTTTTGGATATTACTGGGGACGGAAAACCAGAAATCGTCTGCAATTCAGGTGGTTATTTTGGGTATTCAGAGCCCGACTGGAAGGAGCCCAGCAAGGTTTGGACATTTCATCCGATCACCCCGAAAGGACCATGGCAGCGTTTCACTCACGGGATGGGGGTCGGAGATGTCAATGGTGACGGGAAATCGGATGTGATGGAAAAAGATGGATGGTGGGAACAACCCAAATCCTTAGCTGGGGATCCAGTGTGGACCAAGCACGCATGGGGTTTTGGCACCGGAGGAGCCCAGATGTTTGCCTATGATTTGGATGGTGACGGTGACAACGATGTGATCACAAGTCTTGCTGCCCATGGATACGGGTTAGCTTGGTTTGAGAATTACCGTGAAAATGGAGAGATTAAATTCCGCGAACACATCATTATCAACAAAGAGCCTAAGGACAGCAAATACGGGGTCTCCTTTTCCCAATTACACGCCATTGATCTGGTGGATATGAACGGAGATGGAATCAAGGATTTAGTCACTGGAAAGCGTTATTGGGCCCATGGCCCTTCGGGTGACGCAGAGCCCAACGCAGCAGCGGTGCTCTACTGGTTCAGAACCGAACGCAAGGCCGATAAGTCGGTCGATTTTGTCCCCTTCCAAATTGATAATGATTCCGGAATTGGAACCCAAGTCATGGCTGGAAACTTGAACGGGGATAAGTGGCCGGATGTGATTGTTGGGAATAAAAAAGGCGCGTTTGCTTTTGTTCACGAAGTGAAAAAGGTGAGTAAAAAAGACTGGGAGGCTGCACAGCCAAAGCCTGTTTCCACACAATAAAACGGCGTCCTTAATGGGAGATTAAATCCCTGATTTGTTTATGAAACAACTGTCTTCGAGGCTGATGTTCTGCGCCGTTTTGGGAACAACTATCCAATTGTGTGGAGCCCTTGATCGTCCCGGAGTTACACCGGTCGGGGAGGATGGCAAGCCACTAAACCTCGGTTTCGAGGACGGAAGTTTGAAGGATTGGAAGGCTGCAGGTTCAGCTTTTGACCAACAACCCGTGCGTGGAAATACCGTCACGAGCCGTCGTGCGGACATGGAGAGCGGGCACGCCGGAGATTATTGGGTAGGCACCTTTGAGCGCGGCGGGGATGAATGGCAGGGGACTCTTACATCAACTCCCTTCAAGGTAACCCAGCCGTTCGCAAGTTTCTTAGT
>SXQI01000277.1 GCA_005793025.1 Verrucomicrobiales bacterium | reverse complement strand
GTCACTTGGAGGCGGGTGGCACTCCGTTCGATCAACCCATCCGCTTCCAGATCGTGCATGGATGCGAGTTCTGGGGCAAAGACTGTTGCAAAATCGACTCCAGTGCGACGTGACATTTCTGGAAAATCGAGCTCCAGATCACACATCAAACGCATAATCGTTTGGCGGCGAAGTTTGTCGTCATCAGTCATCCGATACCCTCGTGTGATCGGAGAAACCCCGGCGTCGATCGAAGCGTAGTAGGGTTCGAGATCCTTGATGTTTTGCCAGTAAAAATCAGAAGTCTGGGAAATCGAGGACATTCCAAACGCGTAAATGTCTGCATCCCCACGCGTGCTGTAACCTTGAAAATTTCGCTGTAATGTTTTCTCGCGTTGGGCGACCGCCAACTCGTCCCCGGCGAGGGCGAAATGATCCATCCCGATATACACGAAACCTGCAGATGTCAGCTTCTCGATCGTGAGCTTGAGGAGATCCAACTTGAGTTCAGCATTGGGGAGTTGGTCTTCAGTGAATATTTTTTGTGCAGGCTTGAGCCAAGGTACGTGTGCATAGCTGAAAACGGCCAAACGATCGGGCTTTAGTCCAAGAATGTCATCGAGAGTCCTGTTAAAAGACGCGACGGTTTGGAGTGGCAGTCCATAGATTAAATCGATACTGAGCGATTCAAAGCCACAGTCCCTTATCCAACGCACGGTCTGCTCGGTCTGCTCTCGCGGTTGAACGCGGTGAACGGCGATCTGAACTTTTGGATCGTTATCTTGAACCCCCAGTGAAGCTCGATTACAACCCATCTCTCGCAGAGCTTGAATATGATCCTTACCGATCCGCCGAGGATCAATCTCAACTCCGGCTTCGGCGTCCGGAGAAAC
Organism: Verrucomicrobiales bacterium; assembly: GCA_005793025.1. Taxonomy (GTDB): domain Bacteria; phylum Verrucomicrobiota; class Verrucomicrobiia; order Limisphaerales; family SXQI01; genus SXQI01. The sequence goes on along the minus strand of SXQI01000277.1, from coordinate 10,066 downwards.
TTTGAATCGGTCGCGAATCATTCGACCTAATCGACGCAATTCGTCCGGCATCAAAAACGTGGGGGTGCCGCCTCCGAGGTGCAACTGTGTCACCTCACGGTTCGGATTGATGCGCGGCAACATCAGATCCATTTCTCGTTCGATGTAATCAAGGTAGGATCGACTTTTGTTTTGTTGGGTGGTGATGACCGTGGTGCAGCCGCAATACCAACATAACGTCTGGCAGAACGGTAAGTGATAATAAAGCGAGAGAGGATTGGTCGTTTCGTTATTTTTTTCGATAGAACTCAGGACTTCGGCTTGCGTCGTTTCAGTCTTAAAATGAGTCGCTGGCGGATAGGATGTGTAACGGGGTCCGGGGACATTATATTTACGGACAAGATTCAAATCGACGTTCATTGGGCGGATCGCAGGTGAAGGACGAACAGTGCCGGAAACGTGTTTAACCTCAATCGCCTCATTACGAACAGCCGCGAGGACCGCTGCAATGTTTTCGAGTTTAGCAGTGGGAGGGACGCCGTGACCGAGATTGAAAATATGGCCGCGAGGTTGCGGCACGCTCAGAATGATTTCACGAGTTGCCGCGTAGGCTTCGCTGGGTGTGGATTCCACCAAATGCCTTGGGTGAAGATTGCCTTGGACCGCGAATCCATCAGGGAGATTTGCACAGGCTTCCGCCATTGAAATTCCATGATCGATTCCGATGACTTGGGCACCCGTTGCAGCGATGCCGCTCCAGTCGCGCGTGCCTTTTGAGAACACAATGACGGGGACTTGTCCTCGTAATCCATCGATGATCTCTCCCACCCAGCGACCAGAAAGTTCGTGAAACTCGGCCGGTAACAAATGATCTCCATGGCTGTCGAAAATTTGTATCGCATCCACACCCGCACTGATTTGCATTTGCAAATAACGGGTGGTGGCAACCGTCAACTTTTGAAGCAAATCTTGGAACAGACTTGGATCCGATTTGCTTAGTTGAGCAGCCTTTTGAAAGTTTTTGGAACTACCCCCTTCGAGCATGAAGGTAGCGAGAGTCCAAGGCGATCCCGCGAAACCAATTAACGCCGATTGGTTTCTCAGCGCGGGTTTAATACGAGTCAGTGCTTCGACGACATACTGGAGCTTGGCTTCGATCGCTTCGACAGAGAGTCGAGCGATATCCGCTGCGGAATCCAGTTTCACAGACATTTCGACGCCACCGGTTTCTCTAAAGAAATAGGGTTGGCCCATGGCCTCTGGCACCACCAAAATATCACTGAAAAGAATTGCGGCATCAAAACCGAAGCGGCGAATGGGTTGCAACGTGACCTCGGCGGCAAGATCGGGAGTTTGCACCAATTGGACAAAAGAATACCTCGATTTGAGTTCGCGGTATTCCGGCAAAACACGTCCCGCCTGCCTCATCATCCACACCGGTGGACGATCCGAAACTTGGTTGTGGGCAGCAGCAAGAAACCTCTCCCGTCCGGTAAGGACGGCTGGGATCGACTGCATTTCGAGCGGCGGGGTCATTCGCAAATAAAAATTGTGACTCGGCGAGTTTTCAGTTTCAAGCGTTCAGTTTTGTCCTAAGCAGCACTGTGGAGGTACTGCTGACTTATCGAACCCTATCCAAGATAGCTTAGTTTGGTAATAAAACCGAATAAAAATGCGAAGCCCGAGCTGCTCAGCGAGTGCTTCCGCTGCTGTCACCTTCTTTTGGTGATACTGGGTGTGGACAAACTCGTTGGTTATTACCAACATCGAGCATCAGCAGTCATTCAAAAGATTCTCGGATAATGGTCGTCCTGCTCAGGAGCGGGTAAGCTTGTTTGAGAATTCAACAAGAATAGCTTAAGTTTTAGGATGTCAGTCATGAGTAAATTTCCAAAATTTTTTTGTGTTTTCAGTTTTGCATACTTCTTGGTGGTCGTGCCTTGCGTTGAGGCGGTGAAGCTTTCCACAAACCCAGTGAGTTTCAACCGCGACATTCGACCGATCCTCTCGGACAACTGCTTTGCCTGCCATGGATTCGATGCAAAGAAACGTAAAGGCGGGTTTCGTTTAGATGAGCCAGAGGGAGCGTTCACGCCTAATAAGGATGGCAATATGGCAATCATTCCCGGGAAACCTGAAAAGAGTGAAATGTGGAAACGGATCACCACGAAAGACCCCGATGAATCGATGCCGCCGGCTGAAAGCCACAAAAAGCTGACGGCTGAACAGAAGCAGTTGATCAAACGTTGGATTACTGAAGGAGCAAATTACCAAAAACACTGGGCTTTCGAGGCGCCTAAGCCACCATTAGTTCCTAAAGTTTCGAGTCCCAAAGCATCGATCCAGAATCCCATCGACAATTTTGTCGCGGCTCGCTTGAAGAAGGAGGGGTTGAGATCTTCGCCGCAAGCGGATCCAGCGACGTTGATTCGAAGGGTAGCGTTCGATCTCACCGGGTTGCCTCCAACTCCCGGTGAAGTTGAGCAATTCCTAGCTGACAAGTCCGCTGATGCCTATGAAAGCATGGTTCAACGTTACCTTGATTCTTCTAAGTATGGGGAACAAATGGCCAAGCATTGGCTCGATGTGGCTCGTTATGCAGACACGCACGGTCTCCATCTTGATAACGAACGGCAAATGTGGGCCTACCGCGATTGGGTGGTGAAGGCGTTTAACAAGAATCTTTCCTTCAGTGATTTTACAACGTTCCAACTCGCGGGGGATTTGTTGCCAAGCCCAACAGCCGAACAGTTGACAGCGACCGGGTTCAATCGTTGCAATGTTACAACGGGTGAAGGGGGAGCGATCGATGCGGAGTTTATTTTCCGCTATGCGGTTGAGAGAACCGCGACAACTGTTCAAGCGTGGATGGGGCTCACGGCAGGTTGTGCTGTGTGCCATGATCACAAGTTCGACCCGATTTCCCAGCGCGAGTTTTATTCGTTTTATGCTTTTTTTCACAGCTCCGCTGATCCAGCAATGGATGGAAACTCACTCCGGACTGCGCCATTGACTCAACTTAAGACCCCAGAGGATGACAAGCGATTGCAGGAAATGGATGCTGCTATCAAGGATTCCGAAGGAAAGTTTAACGGCGTTCTAGCAAGCGTGGTTTACCAAGATCCCGCCACAAAAAATCCTCCGCCTGCACCTCGTGAGGATGAAGTTATTTGGTTGGATGATGAGGGTCCAGCAGGTTGGAAAACCCAGACTCCCCCTAATTTTGTTACTGCCGAGAACGGAAAAGTATTCTCCGGAAAGCGCGCGATTCGTCGTCAAGCAGCGGATGTTGAACAAGATGTTTTTGATTCCGATACCGCTTCGCTCAGCATTCCGGCGTCCAGCAAGCTTTTCGCCTATGTTTATCTCGAAGCTGCAAATCCTCCGAAAGCCGTGATGTTGCAGTTCTTGTTGGAGAATTGGGAGCATAGGGCTGTGTGGGGTGATATCGACGCAATCGGTTGGGGCGAGAAGGACAAGCCAAGCCGAGCGAGGGTCGGAGATTTGCCCAAGCCAGGTGGGTGGGTTCGGTTGGAAGTGGATCCAGAGAAAGTCGGACTCAAACCAAGCGATAAACTTAAAGGGATTGCGTATACCATCCATGGAGGAACAGTTTATTGGGATAAAGCGGGGGTGGTAGGACGGGTGGATCCGGTGAACGATTCGACTCATTCCTTGGTGGCTTGGACAAAACAGTATGAGGGAAAGGAGCCGAAAGAGTTGCCCGAGAATCTGCGTTCCATTTTCAAAAATACTTCCTCCACAAACCGTTCCCCCGAACAGGTGACCCAGTTACGGAATTATTTCTTGTCCAAGGTCTGCGTTGAGTTCAAACCTTCTTTCGACCCATTAAACAGTGCGCTGGCTGAGGCAAAGAAAAAACGAGAGGAATACAATGAAGCCATTACCCAAACCTTCATCTGGCGTGATCTGGACAAACCGCGCGAAAGTTTTGTGATGCTCAGAGGGGCCTATGATCGACCGGGAGAAAAAGTCACTCGGAATGTTCCGGCGATTTTTCCGCCATTAGCAAACACCACCAACGCAACGCGGCTCGATTTAGCCTCGTGGCTGTTGAATCCTCAAAACCCAATGACTTCACGGGTGGCAGTCAATCGGTTCTGGCAACAGTTCTTCGGAATTGGCTTGGTGAAAACCGCCGATGATTTTGGCTCACAAGGTGAACCACCGAGTCATCCCGAACTTCTGGACTGGTTGGCTTTGAGTTTTCGAGATTCGGGTTGGGATGTGAAAGGATTCGTAAAACTTCTGGTCACTTCAGCAACCTATCGCCAATCCTCGCAGGTCACCCCATCTCTCTTAGCTCGCGATCCGGAGAATCGATTGTTAGCCCGTGGATCTCGGTTCCGCCTCGATGCCGAGCAGATTCGCGACAACGTCCTTTATGTCTCCGGCCTACTCGAAACGACCATGGGGGGTAAAGGGGTGCGAACCTATCAGCCGCCAAACATTTGGGAGCCCGTTGGATTTGTTGGCTCCAACACTCGTGACTATAAACAAGATACCGGTTCAGCTCTCTATCGACGGAGTCTTTACTCGTTTTTCAAGCGCACTGCGCCGCCACCATTTATGACAAGTTTTGACGCACCTAATCGGGAACAGATTTGCACCCGCCGCGAGCGGAGTAATACCCCCTTGCAAGCGTTGCAACTCATGAATGATGTGCAACACTACGAAGCGGCTCGAGCACTTGCGGAACGGATGCTCAGCGAGGGCGGTGCGACCGCGAAGGATCGTTTGGTTTTTGCCTATAAAACCGTTCTGTCACGCGCTCCCTCCGCCCAAGAATTGGTGATCGTTAGCCAAGCTCTTGATTCACACCTAATCCGGTATCAAGCGGATCCTGAGGCTGCGAAAAAAGCCATCACATTTGGGGAATCGAAGGCCCGAGGGAATTTGAACGTTACCGAGCTGGCGGCTTACACGCTGGCGGCAAATTTGGTCCTTAATCTCGATGAAACAGTGACCCGCAACTGAGACACGACACGAAATCCACGATTGCTTTTCAAGATTATGAATCCGCTTTTAGATTATCAGTTTCAACTCAATCGCCGACAATTCTTTGGTAATGTGGGCCTTCGTGTTGGGGGCGTAGCACTAGCGATGTTGGCTGCCAAGCAAGCCTCCGGTCGTGCTACCGCTTCGTCCGTCCGAGTCCACCCAGCACAGCCGGGGCTTCCTCATTTCGCTCCGAAAGCCAAAAATGTGATCTACCTGCACATGAATGGCGGACCATCGCAGATTGATCTTTGGGATTATAAGCCCGGATTGCAGGCGCAATTCGACAAGGACCTGCCAGAGTCGATCCGCAACGGTCAGCGGATTACCACCATGACCTCGGGTCAAGGGCGACTGCCTGTAGCTCCCTCGATGTTCAAGTTCACCCAAGCAGGTAAGAGCGGGCATTGGATCAGCGAACTACTCAGCCATCACGCCGAAATTGCCGATGAAATAGCCCTAGTTAAAACAGTTCATACCAATGCGATTAATCACGATCCGGCTTGCACCTTTGTGATGACGGGCAGTGAAGTCCCCGGGAAGCCGAGCCTCGGTTCTTGGTTGTCGTATGGTCTCGGTAGTGAGAATAACGATCTTCCTGCTTTCGTGGTTCTGACTCCTACTTGGTCCTCCAAGGCCAATGCTCAGGCTTTGTTCACTCGGATGTGGAATAGCGGTTTCTTGCCAACCAAACATACTGGTGTTGCTTTGCGCTCCGGCAGTGATCCCGTCTTGTATCTCCAAAATCCTCCCGGAGTGGATTCTGCAGACCGGCGAGTGATGCTCGATGCATTGGGGAAATTAAACCAACGAGGTTTTGAGCGATTCGGGGATCCGGAAATCCAAACTCGCATCGCCCAGTATGAAATGGCGTTTAGGATGCAATCCAGCGTCCCTGATCTCGTAGATCTCAAGGGCGAAACCAAATCCACACTGGAAATGTATGGGGAAGATGTCACCAAACCGGGAAGCTATGCGGCCAGCGTGTTGTTGGCGCGGAGGATGATCGAACGGGGTGTCCGATCCGTTCAAATTTTGCATCGTGGCTGGGATCAGCATGGAGATTTACCCCGCGAAATCAGAGCACAATGCAAAGATATCGATCAACCCACAGCCGCGTTAATTAAGGACCTTAAACAACGTGGATTGCTCAACGACACACTTGTGGTTTGGGGTGGCGAATTTGGTCGCACAGTGTATTCGCAAGGAAAGTTAACCAAGGAAGATTACGGTCGCGATCATCATCCCCGGAATTTTTGTATGTGGATGGCAGGCGGTGGCATTAAAGGGGGAGTGAGCTACGGGGAGACGGATGACTTCAGCTATAATGTGGCCCAGAATCCCGTTCACATCAACGATTTGAACGCGACCCTGTTGCATTGCCTCGGTGTCGATCACAGCCGCTTTACGTTTAAATCCCAAGGTCTTGACCAAAGACTAACGGGAGTGGAAGAGGCGCAGGTCGTTAAATCGCTCCTCGCATAACGGAATTTTTGTGCGCAATACCAGACCTTGACACCGGTGCCTACCGGTCGCATGTTCAATCAATGGGGAGCCAACCCGTTCCGTAAGCAGGGACGAAGGCTGAGAGTTGCGCGCGGGAGCGGGCAAGACCCTCGGAACCTGATCCAGGTAATGCTGGCGTAGGAATGACTCCTGCCCCAATTCTCCTAGGATTTGTTGATTCAGAGATTTTATGATCGCAACGAAAGATTCGTTAGAAGCCATGAGTCGGGAGACATTGCCCAGATCTAGCCGGGTCTATGATTCTGGAAAAATTCATCCAGAAATCAAAGTGCCGTTCCGGCAGATTGACCTCAGCTCAACGAAGGGGCTTAACGGCTCGATGGAGGCCAATGAGCCGGTCCGCGTTTATGATTGCAGTGGGCCTTGGGGAGATCCTGAGTTCACTGGAAAAGTGGAGGAAGGATTACCGGAGGTCCGACGGAGCTGGATTCTAAACCGTGCCGATGTGGCTGAATACGAAGGTCGCGAAGTTAAACCTCAGGATAACGGTTACCTCTCCGGCAAACATGCGGAATACGCCAGCACAGCGGAGAAAAATCGGCTCTTCGAATTTCCTGGTCTCAACGGCCAACGCAGGCGTCCATTGCGTGCGAGTGCAGGACACCCCGTTACCCAGCTCTGGTATGCGCGCCAAGGAATCATCACCCCGGAGATGGAGTTTATCGCGTTGCGAGAAAACATGGGCCGATCGAAGATCGCTGATTTATCGACGGATAAAAATCGCAACGAACTCGAAAAACAACATGCTGGTTCCGCTCAGTTGAGTGAGAGCGTTTATACTCCCTCGGTCTTCCGGCGATTCCCCCAGCGAATTCCAAAAACTATAACTGCAGCTTTTGTTCGCGATGAGGTTGCGGCGGGTCGTGCGATCATCCCTGTTAATATCAACCACACGGAATGCGAGCCGATGATCATAGGCCGTAATTTTCTCGTAAAGATCAACGCCAATATCGGTAACAGTGCGGTTGCCTCCAGCATTGAGGAGGAAGTCGAAAAGATGCGTTGGGCAACAAAGTGGGGGGCTGATACCGTGATGGATTTGTCCACAGGTAAAAACATCCATGCAACCCGGGAGTGGATCCTACGTAATTCACCGGTTCCCATCGGAACCGTGCCGATCTATCAAGCGCTAGAAAAAGTAGGCGGGAGAGCCGAAGATTTGACATGGGAGATTTACCGAGACACCCTGATCGAACAAGCGGAGCAGGGGGTGGATTATTTCACTGTCCATGCAGGGGTGTTGTTGAGGTTCGTTCCGATGACCGCGAGACGCATGACTGGGATCGTTTCGCGCGGCGGCAGTATTATGGCCAAATGGTGTCTGGCTCATCATCGAGAGAGTTTTCTCTACACTCACTGGGATGACATTTGCGATATCATGGCGGCGTATGATGTCAGCTTTAGCATCGGGGATGGACTTCGCCCCGGATCAATCGCGGATGCCAACGATGAAGCTCAATTCGGCGAGCTCAAGGTGCAAGGGGAGTTGACTGAACGTGCGTGGAAAAAATCCGTGCAAGTGATGAATGAAGGCCCCGGGCATGTGCCACTCCACATGATCGAAGAAAACATGGCCAAACAACTTGAGTGGTGCCATGAAGCGCCATTTTACACGCTGGGCCCTTTAACTACCGACATCGCGCCCGGCTACGATCATATCACCAGTGGAATCGGTGCTGCGATGATCGGTTGGTATGGTTGCGCAATGCTTTGCTATGTAACTCCCAAGGAGCATCTCGGTCTCCCCGAAAAGAAAGACGTCAAAGACGGCGTCATCACTTACAAGATTGCAGCTCATGCCGCTGATTTAGCCAAAGGACATCCCGGAGCTCAATATCGTGACAATGCGCTCAGCAAAGCCCGTTTCGAATTCCGTTGGGAGGACCAGTTTAACCTAAGTCTTGACCCCATCACCGCCCGACAGTTTCACGACGAAACGCTCCCGCAGGACGGTGCTAAAAACGCTCACTTCTGCTCCATGTGTGGACCCCATTTCTGCTCCATGAAAATCACGGAAGACGTGAGAAAGTATGCGGCAGAGCAGGGAATCGCGGAAGAAGAAGCATTGAAACAAGGGATGGCTGAAAAATCTCACCAGTTCATCGAACGGGGTGCCGAGATCTACGCGCCGGCAACCCTCTGAGTAATTACCTGATGAACTCAATCCTCCCTCTGCGTCAGGCGCTACTTGGACATCGCCTTTACGTCGGGTTCAACAATCTCGAACAGCTGCAAAAATTCATGGAGCACCATGTGTTTGCGGTATGGGATTTCATGTCGTTGCTAAAAGCGTTGCAGCGAGGGATCACCTGCGTGGAGGTTCCATGGGTACCCGTTGGCGAGGCGAGATTACGCCGATTGGTTAACGAGATCGTCCTTGGAGAGGAGAGCGACCTTAATGAGAACGGCGAAGCGATCAGCCATTTCGAACTTTACCTCCAAGCGATGCGTGAAACAGGTGCATCCACCCAGCGAATCGAGCGATTTCTTGCCGATCTGCGGTCTGGCGCAGGATTAGAGACCGCGTTGGCAGCATCCGGTTTGCCGGAATGCGTTAGCGGATTTGTTCGGCATACTTTTGGCATCATCGCGCGTGGAAAACTGCACGAAATCGCTGCTGCCTTCACCTACGGGCGCGAGGATTTGATCCCAGAAATGTTCGGGGCGATGGTGGCCAATCTCGATCAGGAAAACTCAGGTCGTCTCGCGACGTTGCGTTACTATTTGCAACGCCATATTGAACTGGATGGAGATCACCACGGAGCGATGGGCCAAGAAATGGTGAAACTCCTCTGTGGGCAGGATTCTAAAAAACAAGAAGAGGCAGAAATCGCCGCTCGGGAAGCGTTGCAAGCCCGTCTCACCCTTTGGGATGGGATCGCAGACCTGACGGAGTTTCGTCCCGTTTCGTGACCCGTTTTATGGGTTGATGCAGCGCACGGCTTTCCAGAGTCCAAAAATCCCGAAGGACTCGATTGTTTCTATCTCTAGGCCGGTGTCTCTCATTAACTTGTTGAGGTTTAGGTCGGTTTTGAACCCGATCCGATAACACAAAGGGGAGTAGATTTTGTCAATCATCCCCATGACGGGGTGTTCGCTTTGAAAATGATTCAGGAAAACAATGTAGCCTCCGGGTTTGCACACCCGTTTCATTTCCCGGATCACGCTCACAGGATCAGGCACGGTGGAGATAAAATACGCAGCAAAAACTCGGTCAAAAGTTTGATCCGGAAAATCTAACTTCGTCGCGTCCATCTTCAGAAGGTTGACGTTTTTGAGGTGGAGATCTGCCGCTCGCTTTTTGGCGATAGCGAGCATTTTTTCAGAAAGGTCGATGCCTGTTATTTCGACGTTTCGCGGCAATAACGGGAGAGAAAGCCCGGTTCCCACACCGACTTCGAGCATTTTCGTGTCTGCTGAAAGGGCCAAATACTCGGGTCCCAGTTCGCGGCCACTCTGGAAGACTTTTCCGAAAAAGAAGTCATAAACCCCCGAGTAGCTGTTGTACACTCGCTCGATGTATTCTACGCTCATAAAACTG
>SXQI01000033.1 GCA_005793025.1 Verrucomicrobiales bacterium | reverse complement strand
GTGAACAAACCCGCGTGTCCAGCCACCCCCTCCATCCGCCGTGCCGTTGGATCGTGGACAACGCCTCTCAAAACACCAGAGGCGGTCTTCTCAGTCGGAGCAACCCTTCCCAAACTTTTTTTGGGAGGGTTAAAACCTGTGTCCTTCATCCCTAGGACTTTAAAAATGTGTTGATGGACATATTCATCAAGAGGTTTGCTACTGATTCGTCGAACCAATTCCCCGAGGACTATAAAATTAATGTCGCTGTAACAAAACGCCTCACCCGGAGGTGTGATGAGTTTCTCTTCGCAAGTAAGTTGAAGGGCTGTTGTAGTGGTAGTCCAAGGTGGGTTCAGGGAAAGATCAGGTCTTAAACCAGAGGTGTGCGTGAGCAGTTGTCTCACGGTAATGTTTTCCTTCCCAATCACTCCGAACGACGGCCAGTATTTCGACGCCCGGGCTTCGAGATCCAACTGACCACTTTGAATCAAGAGCATGATTGCTGGAGTAGTCGCCACCACTTTCGTTAGAGAGGCGGCATCAAAAATGGTATCCTCGGTCATCGCTTCCGGAGCTGGAAGCAGTGCGCGTTTACCAAATGCTCCAGCGAATTGTTGTCGATTTCGCTCCAACCAAAGGACTCCTCCGGGAAGCTGTTGTTTGGCGATCGAATCGTCAACCGCTAGTCCCATTTCTTTCCATTTCTCTTCAAAAAGTTCCGATGAAAAGGACAGAGGAGTGATAGTTTTAGGGCTTTTCGAGGCCGCGTTGGTTTCGGCGATCAGAAAACAGACAATCCAACTACTCCAAAGAATCGCTAGAATACCTGAATAATATTGGATCCTCTTGAGCATTTTGCGATGGGTTCGTTACCGAGTTTCGGCTTCGAGTTTCAGAATATGAGCAGTGGCCTCTGCAATGGGTAGATGGATTTCAGCCCGAGTTTTTAAAGTTTTTACTTTCACCGCGATGGGTTGGTCTACCAGTCTTTCAAGTGTGACCAAATGTCGGGCGTTTAACTCTTGTGCGCGTTTGAACTGTTTATCAGGCTTGGTTGGCACTAAAGGGTAATCAACTTCAAGCCCAGCATCGCGTAGGGTTTGGATCAGTCCCAGAGTCGCAGGTCGAAGCGTCTCATCCACAACCAAGCAGAACGCAGATAGTTTCACGCCAAACTTGGGGAGCAACCCTCTTGCTTTGAGTAATTCAGCCAATACAACATCTCCCATACCGAAGCCGAGACCCGGGAGATCCACTTTCCCCCCTGACAAGAGTTTGACGAGGTTGTTGTAGCGACCACCACCAGCGATGGCGCGGAATTCGCCTTTGCGATCAAACGCTTCGAATACTACGCCTGTGTAATAGGCAAGGCCACGGATCACGTTATAATCAATGCGGATGAAATCAGCTAGTCCGCGTGCCTCGAGGTTATTTAACACCAATTGTAGCTCGGCCGTTGGCACAGCAGAATCGATGAAATGTTTCACATCCACCAACGAGAACCCGAGGTTTTGAAGGAGAGCCTCGCTCTTAGCCGGATCCTCACGTTCCATTTTGTCGATGATCTGATAAAAATCGTAGGCTTTGGTCGTATCAAGACAACGACTCGAGAAGAAATCCTGCCATGCGTTGCGACTGCTGAGTCGGATCACAAAATCTTCTGGCGTCAGACCTAAGGCGCGCAAGGTATCAATCAGCAATGCGATTAATTCAGCATCCGCAGCGACATCGTTCTCCCCAAAAATATCAGCGTTGAACTGGAAATGCTCACGAAGGCGGCCTTTTTGTTGTCGCTCGTAACGAAACAACTGCGGTAGAGCAAACCACTTGATGGGTTTCTTATACGCCCGTTCGCTGGCACCGATCATTCGGGCTAGGGTGGGTGTCATTTCCGGCCTTAGGGCTACAGAGCGACCTCCTTTGTCCTCAAAATTGTAAAGTTGGCCCACAATTTCAGAACCACTCTTGGTTGTGAATAAATCCAAGGATTCTAAGGGTGGGCCATCGTATTCCTGAAAACCATATCGCCTAGCGACAGTGCGCCACGTCTCGAAAATATGCGTGCGCACGTTCGCGCTCCACGCATCGGGATGCGGCAAAGGTTCTGGGTAAAAATCGCGAAAACCGGGTAATCGTTCCATCTTGAAATGAAAAAGGGTGCTCCTATTCGTGAGACACCCAAAACGTAAAACTTTATTTGCGGTCAGAGCAAGATTTACTCAGATCATATCTCCGGATTCGACGCATTAAAGCAGCACCGAACCATCACGCGGCTTTCGCCGTCCGTTTCACGATCGCTTCCCTGAGTTCTTTACCGGGTTTAAATTTTACGACAGCACGAGCAGGAATCAATACATCCGCTTCGGGAGCATTCGGGTTCCTCCCCACGCGAGCCTTCCTGACCGTCACTTGGAAGACACCAAAATTGCGAAGTTCTACCTTGCCTCCGGATATCAAGTGATCCGCGATGCTCGTTAATGTTTTTTGAATAACGGTGGAGACGTCGTTCCGAGGCAAGCCGGTTGCATCACTAATGCGAATCACGAGATCACGTTTTGTCATAGAGAACAAGTTGGATTGGTTTGTTTCTTGAATGTGACGGTGTATGCCTGTTTTTAACACGAAATGAACAATCGTCAAGCGGATCCTCTGTAATTGTCGTGTTGTTTTCAAAACCGGACAAATTCAAGCTTTGTTGTTTTCAAAACCGGAATGGTTCATTTTGGGAGATTGGAGAATAGAATCAGAGGTTTGAGCTGATGGTGTGGCTTGGAAGCCAAAATGGAGTGATGTCCT
>SXQI01000276.1 GCA_005793025.1 Verrucomicrobiales bacterium | reverse complement strand
CTAGGACACGCCACGGTAAACGTTGGTTCCATCTGTGGTGGCACTCAACCAAACATCGTGCCTGATGGTTGTGAGATTTCGATCGATCGGCGAACGCTCCCCGGCGAAACCTCAAAAGGGGTAATCAGTGGTTTGCAGACTTTTCTGAGGAAGCACGGACTCAAAGCTACCGTGTCTAATACCAAAGGAGCTCCCGCTCCATCACTCGAGACAGACCCAAAGTTACCCTTGGTGAGTTCTCTGCTCACCGTGGTTGGCCAATCCTCCCCTGTGGGGGTAGACTATTTTTGCGATGCAGCTATTCTATCGTCGGGCGGAATTCCTAGCGTTGTCTTTGGGCCTGGCGACATCGCGCAAGCCCACACCGCCAACGAGTGGATTTCTATCCGACAATTGAATAAAGCAGTGGTGCAACTTGAAGGTTTTCTTCGCACACTCCCGTAGTTCTGCTGCACACATGCGAATCGCTTTTCTCACCCACGAACCTTTTTATCCACCCAGCGGTGGCGGCTCAGCGGAAGCCGTTTATTTGGTCCAAGAAATGGTATCTCGAGGTCATGAAGTTGAGATTTTTTGCCCAACAATCGAAGATCCGAAAGGAGTGGCCTCAAAGTTTGGGGTGAAGTTTCACGAGTTTAAAACATGGCGCATGGGTCGATATGCGGCGTTTAGAAATTTTAAATACCTCGCGTATCCATTTTTTCTCGAACACATGGTGAAGTCGGCCGCGATTAATCGGCCGTTTGATCTTATTCTTTCACAACACGCAATCGCAGCCGTGGCGGCTGGACGTCTGCGAGCCCGCCTCGGCTGCCCTGTCGTGATGAACAGTTTGGATTTCTTAACAGGCTTCATGGAAACTTGGCCTGCTTATGTTGCTCCGCCGTTTTTGTTAGCCATGCTGAAGCGATTTGAGCTTTCCCTCCCCCAGCGATATGCTGCAGATGCGGTCCTCACCGTTTCGGAAACGTTGGCTGATTACATTTCAACGACTGGGTTTCCAAAAAACCGTATCGTCCCAATACATTATGGTTATGATCCAGAGTTGTTCCCTCTGAGAACAAACGTTCCGCCTGTTCACCCCCCCATCGTGATCATGCACGGTTCGCTCGACAAACATCACCTTCAACAAATCGCCTTTGATGCCGTCCGCACGGTCTCAGATCAAAAGCCTGAAGCAATTTTTCGTTTCGTCGGAAATGTCAGCACTACGCTCCAAGGATTCATGGAACGAATCCGGAAACAAATCCCCACTGCTCGGCTTGAAACCACTGGGTTTGTGTCCTACGACCGCATCGGAGCAGAGCTCTCAAAGGCACACCTAGGCATTGTGCCTTACGAGGAATCGACCGGAACCCACTGCGCTTTCGTCGCCAAAGTAGTGGAATACCTCGCCGTGGGTCTGCCCGTGGTGAGCACTCGCCTTCAGAGTATAAGTCATTACTTTGCGAAGGAACCCCGCGTTTCCTTCACTGATTTCAACGGAATCGGATTCGGGAAAGCGATTTTACTACGATTATCCACCCAAGAAACCGAAGTGCAAACCTCTGCAATTGAAGCCAGCGCACGAGTTCAAAAAAATCTTAATTGGCGATCCATCAGTGCGAAAGCGATCGATTTTTCGGAAAACGCAGCAACGGGATTCCAACGATGATTGGCGGGGAAAAACAAACTTTTTTCCGGCAAAGCGTCTGGATGATCGTTGCAAACGTCGCGACGGGTGCTTTCATGATGGCGAGCCAGATGGTCGCTTCCAGCATGCCGACTGGGGAGTATGGAGTGTTCGTAACACTTCTACGTTTTTTTACCGTCCTTGCTATTCCTGCTGCCGGACTTCAAACCGTCCTTGCGCAACTGACGGTGGAGGCGGTGACTGACAAAGGACAACGGAATTTGAGTTCCGCTCTACGCAAGGTGCTCAGCATCACGTTTATCGTTTGGCTTGTTTTCCTCGTCATTGTTCTAGGGCTTCAGGATTCGATCCTCACCACCCTTAAAATAAAAAATCCATTGGCGCTTTGGATCATGATGGTTTTGGTCCTCTCTGCGCTGTGGTTACCGATCGTGCAAGGGGTGATCCACGGCCGACAGAATTTCCGGACGCTGGGATTGTCCATGATCGGAAATGGATTTGGCCGATGCGCTGGAATCGCATTGATGGTAATCGCCTTAGGATTCCATGCGGCAGGCGCGATGGCCGGGATTTGGATTGGAGTCACCGTAAGCTTGTTGATCGCGATCTGGCCTGTAAGAGGCATCCTCTTCGGTCCAAAAGGCGATTCCGACCATCGAGAGTGGAGCGGACGAATCTGGCCCCTCACATTTGGAACAGGCTCGATCCTGTTCATGATGAACCTCGACATGCTCATCGTTCAGAGTCATTTTCCGAAAGATTTAACAGCCTATTACGCCGCCTCCGCTATGATCGGATTGGCGGTGATGATGTTCACCACCCCGTTGGCGGCAGTGATGTTTCCTAAAATTGCTTTCAGTCGCGCAACGGCCCAAAAAACTGGGGCACTCTACCTCGCATTATTCGGAACCGTCTCTCTTGTGGGGATCGCAGCGTTATTCTGCACCCTGTGGCCGGAGTTTCCCCTGCGGCTCATTTATTTCCGCAGTCCCCAATTCCTCAAATCAGCAGTACTGGTTCCTTGGTTCGCCTGGGCCGTTGTGCCATTGACGATTGCCAATGTCATGGTCAACAACCTACTCGCTTCAGGACGTTTCAAAATCGTTCCTTGGCTGGTCGCGATTGCTGCCGGGTATGCGCTTACCCTCGTGATTTATTTGAGAAACAATCCCTCAATCGAACCGTTCCTCGCATTCCGGAATATCATCATCCTGCTCGGCTGCTTTGGAACGCTCCTCCTCGGTATTGCTTTAGTGTTCACACGCAACCCATCGCCAGTTCCACCAACCCTTCCACCACGATCCTAGTCGCGATCGTCCGATCTCAATTCTTCGGGCCCGGTACGGGCTGGGGCGCGCGAAGCTTTTTATAGATCCACGCCTCTACGGGTCGAAATGGGCGCAGCAACCTGTAAACTGGCGAGTAGAAAAGGCGCAACCTCACCACAGAGAGCAGAATCCCCAGTGCCCCCTTATTCAGTCTCATGGTGGAACCGATCTGGTCGGTCCAAGTGGTGGGCACCTCACGCAGGGAGAAACCGCCACGCTTGAGTGAGTAGAGTAGATTGATATCGAAAGCCACATCCGCGATTCGGAGTTGCGAATGAATGGCCTCAATCGCAGGTCGCCGCATCACCTTGGCACCACATTGGGTATCCTTGATCCGCATCCAAAACAACGTCTCCACAAAAAAATGGAAACACCGACTGTAGAACCGACGTTTGAATGATTGACTTTGTTCCAGCACAGATCCGGGTAACCACCGTGAACCAATAGCACAATCGACCTCTGCACATTCCTTCAGCAACTCGAGAAACGCCGGTGGTTGAGTGGCTCCGTCAGCGTCGATATAACCAATCAAATCTGCTTCAGGAGCAAGTTTCAAACCCTCGATCAGTGCCCCGCCTTTGCCGATCGGTGCTGCGAATTCAAGCACACGAATTTCTGGAAATTCCGCGACCGCCGCCTTTACCACACCGATCGTGTTATCTCGACAACCGTTCAACACCACCACGATGTGGAATGTGCCGGAGTAGTGCGCACGAAAAAACTCCGCATAGACTCGCAACACCGGACCGATTCGGTGCTCCTCGTTATAGGCGGGGATCAGTAATAAAACGCTCGGATTCATTGAACCCATGACGGACTGAGTATCAAAACAACGAATTCCTGCCAAACGGAATCAGTGGAGGTTTACCGGATCGACATCAATCACCATGGAAACATCCTCCGGAAGCTTGATGGCTCCGATGAGTGGATACAACATTTTAGCCAAAGCACTCATGTTGCGGGTGCGAAGCATGATCTGATAGCGAAAAAACGTTTCAGCCTTGATTAGCGGTGCTGGCGATGGCCCCGCAATGACAAGATCCACGATCGATTTGAGTCCCTTTTCCAATTCCACTTTCACGTAGTCCGCACTAAATCGTACTTTCTCTTCGTGGCAACTTTTCAGCGTAATAATCGCCGCTCGGGCCAGTGGCGGATACATCAGCTGCATGCGGAATTCCAACTCAGCATCGTAAAATCCGGCATAATCATTCCTGCGCGCATACTGAATCGCCGGTGCAAACGGAGTGAAGGCCTGAACCACAACTTCCCCTTCCACATCCCCTCTGCCCGCCCGACCCGCAACCTGAGTCAACAATTGGAAGGTGCGTTCGCTCGCTCGAAAATCAGGCATATGAAGACTGAGATCCGCGTGAATGATCCCTACCAAGGTAACATTCGGAAAATGTAGGCCCTTCGCAATCATCTGCGTTCCCACGAGGATATCGATTTTCCCTGTCTTAAAATCCCCCAGAACTCTTCGGTAATCTTCCTTTCGCTTCAGCGTATCCGAATCCATACGCGCAACTCGGGCTTTCGGAAACAGTTTCTGCAAGGTCTCCTCGATCCGTTCGGTTCCGAGTCCAGAAAAACGAATCGCTGGATTTTTGCAAGCAGCCTCGGGGCACTCGGTCGGTGCCTTCTCGGCATGTCCGCAGATATGACAACGTAGCCGCTGTTCCTTTCGGTGATAGGTCAAAGAAATACTGCAGTTAGGACAACCTGCGACATAACCGCACTTCGGACATTGCATCGAACTGGCATAACCCCTGCGGTTCAGGAACAACATGGTTTGTTCGCCTTTTTCCAATCGTGCGGTGATACCTTCCCTAAGTTTTAATGAAAAAACAGGCGGCCCCTTCGCTTTCCTTGCCTCCTCCCGCATATCCACAACGCGAATGATGGGCATTTTTGCGTGATCAGCCCGCGACGGCATCTCTAGCAACGAATACTTCTTAATCTGCGCGTTATAATAACTCTCCAGCGAAGGCGTAGCTGAGCCGAGCACCGTGACGGCGTTCTCCAGTTTTGCGCGATAAACCGCAACATCCCTCGCATGATACCGTGGAGACTCCTCCTGCTTATAGGAATACTCATGCTCTTCATCGACCACCACCAAACCGAGCGATTCCACAGGAGCAAAAACGGCAGACCGAGCACCGATCACGATTCGGGCACGACCTTGGCGGATCTTCTTCCATTCATCATGCCGTTCTCCCGCAGAAAGGTGGCTGTGCAAGACCGCCACCAACGTCGCGGTCGAACCCGAACTAAACCGTGCCTTGAATCGTTCCACCGTTTGGGGCGTGAGCGATATTTCTGGCACGAGAACAATTGCACCCTTGCCCTGTTGCAAAGCATGTGCGATCGCTTGAAGGTAAACTTCCGTCTTCCCACTCCCTGTCACCCCGTGAAGCAGAAATGCTTTGGGCTCACCTGCATCCAAAGCCTCGCGAATTCGAGCCAGAGCATTATCTTGGGCAGGATTTAATCCGAGGGATTGGGTTGGGACGATCGTCTCGTGCGCGTAAGGATCCCTCTCTACAACACCAGCCGTGATTGTGACGAGATGTAGTTCCTCCATACGCCGCAAGCTGGCCGCCGTCGTGCGGGCTTCCCGCACTAATTGTTGAAGCGGAATCTCGGCCTTTCCATCAAACAACTTCAGAATCGATTCTTGACGAGGCGTCAGCTTCAACGGCTCTCCAACTTGGGCAACCGGACGAACCACCAACCGCTCCTTCCACCCTTCCTCCTCCTGTCGCACCGCCTCAGGTAAGACGGTTTTCAAGACGATCTCTAATGGACAGCAATAATAACCCGAGATCCAACGCGCAAGATTGAGCACCGATGGCGTCAATGGTGCCTGGCCAGGAACCACCTTAATGATCGGCTTCAGATTAGGATGCGGCGATTCATCAAGCAGTGCCGTGACCACCCCGAGCGCTTCGCGCGAACCTAACGGCACCTTGACCCGTGACCCCACCTGAATTTTGTCTAACCATTCGGGAGGAATGATGTAATCCAATTCCTTCCGCACTGCGGCATCAACTGTGACACGAGCAATCACAGCCACCCCTCGGCCTCACGAGGGAACAGGCCCACCAAAACTCCAGTGCTTAGATTCAGACTCTCCAAGGTCAGTAGAATGAAAAATCCGCCCCACCCTGTCGAGCCCTCCGTTCAAAGTAGTCGCCGGACCCCACTCGATCGTCCTACCACGGTGTTTCTAGGGCAGATTCGCCGCTGAAACTCGATTGGCAGGGGTTTTGGGAAGGCTATTTAAAAAACTGCTGGTCGCAACCGGCTTATCTAGAACCAGTTGCGACCAGGGAGTTTGCTTCACCCGATTTTGGAGTCAAGGCAAAGCTGCTAATTCTGGAGCAGTCCTAAGGTCTGAAGTTTGCTTCACCCGATTTTGGAGTCAAGGCAAAGCGGAGATGCTGGAGCGGCGTG
>SXQI01000275.1 GCA_005793025.1 Verrucomicrobiales bacterium | reverse complement strand
TCATTTGTTCGAGAATAATCAGATATGGTCTGCTCTCTTGCGGGAGAACAATCCTGATTTTTTCCCCAAACTTTCGCAGCAACAGTCGCCAAACTACCTTTGGATTGGTTGCTCGGATAGTCGGGTGCCAGCGAACGAAATAGTTGGATTGCTTCCAGGGGAGTTGTTCGTCCACCGCAATATTGCGAATCTCGTGGTGCACACCGATCTTAATTGCCTTTCGGTGATGCAATTCGCGGTTGATATACTCAAGGTCAGACACATTATCGTCTGTGGCCATTATGGTTGCAGCGGGGTTCTCGCCGCGATAAGGCGTGAGCGACTCGGTTTGAGCGACAATTGGCTTCGGCATGTGGAGGACGTGCGTCTCAAACATGAGGAGCGTTTGGCAGCCATCGCTTGTCACCAGCGAGCATCCGACCGATTATGTGAACTCAACGTGATTGAACAAGTTGTCAACGTCTGCCAAACCACCATCGCTCGAGATGCTTGGGAACGCGGTCAGGAATTAACAGTCCACGGTTGGGTCTATGGGCTTCAGGATGGAATCCTGCGTGACCTCAATGTTTCCGTCACGGATTTTCCAGAAACGATCCCGACCTATCAGGCTGCACTCTCAGCCTTGGAATAAGCGATTCAACGGCTTCCTTTCGAAAGGCTTTTAGTTGAGGTGTTTCGCCGCTTTATTTGACTCTCAACAAGATCGGGTTATTAGTTTCTTGTAGGCTTATGCAAACCGACAAAATGACCCAAAAAACGCAGGAAGCGTTGCAGTCTGCACAATTAATCGCTTTCGAGAGTTCTCACCAAGAGCTGGATGGAGAACACCTTTTGCTGGCGTTGATACAGCAGGAGGACGGTTTGGTAAAACCCTTGTTGCAAAGACTTGGAGTGAATCTGAACGCCTTGAAGACGGAGTTGAATGGGGCACTTTCACGTCGAAGCAAGGTGACTGGCACGAGTTCAGCGGATGTTTTTCTTTCCCCAAGAATCAAAAAGTCGTTGGACACCGCTGGCGCAGAAGCAGGTAGGTTGAAGGATGAATATATCAGCACTGAACACCTGCTTTTGGGACTGATTGAGTCGGGAGGTAGTGCGATGGAAACCCTGTTCAAATCGCATGCTGTAACGCGTGTAACGGTGCTCAAGGTGTTAGTGGATTTAAGGGGAAATCAACGAATCACAGATCCACATCCCGAGGAGAAATTTCAAACTTTGGAAAAATATGGAAAAGATCTAACCGCGCTCGCATCAGCGGGGAAAATCGATCCAGTGATTGGGCGAGATGATGAGATCCGCCGGGTCATGCAAGTGTTGACGCGTCGCACAAAAAACAATCCCGTGCTCATCGGTGAGCCCGGTGTGGGCAAGACAGCTATTGCAGAGGGTCTTGCACGACGCATCGTGAGCGGGGACGTCCCCGAATCGTTGAAAGGGAAGCGATTAGTGGCAATGGATCTTAGTGCCATGATCGCCGGGGCCAAGTATCGAGGGGAATTTGAGGATCGGTTAAAAGCCTTCGTGAAAGAAGTGACGGCGAGTGATGGAAAAATCATCCTTTTCATTGATGAACTCCATACGCTGGTTGGTGCTGGAAAGTCGGAGGGATCTGCAGATGCAGCGAATATGCTCAAACCCCAGCTTGCTCGGGGGGAACTGCGATGCATTGGGGCAACCACGCTGGATGAATACCGGAAACACATCGAAAAAGATCCAGCATTAGAGCGTCGATTCCAGCCGGTGCGGGTCGAGGAGCCCAATGTTCAAGATACCATCGCTATTCTTCGAGGTTTGAAGGAACGGTATGAGGTGCATCACGGCATCCGGATTCAAGATTCCGCGCTAGTCGCGGCTGCGACACTTTCCCAGCGTTATATCGCCGATCGTTTTCTGCCGGACAAAGCCGTGGATCTCATGGATGAAGCAGCCTCACGATTGCGGATGGAACTCGATTCCATGCCAACGGAAATCGACCAGTTGGAGAGGCAGATCATCCAGTTTGAGATCGAACGCACGGCGTTGAAAAAAGAAAAAGACGAGGCGTCGATGGGACGATTGCAGACGATCGAAAAGGACTTGAGCCAACTGAGGGAACGAGCCACCCAACTCAAAGCGCAATGGCAAAATGAGAAAGCTGCAATCAATGTGGTGGGCATTCTGAACCAACGATTGGAGGAAGCAAAAGCGGAGGAGGAAAAAGCGAAAAGGAGTGGTAATTTGAATGTAGCCGCACAAATCCAATACGGATTAGTGCCTGAACTTCAGGCAAAACTCGCCAAAGCACAGGCTGACAGCGCAAATACGACTCAAGGCAAGCGGCTCCTAAATGAGGAAGTCACGGACGAGGACATCGCAAAAGTAGTGAGTGCATGGACTGGAATCCCAGTCACCCGAATGTTGGAAGGGGAACGCCAGAAGCTCATCGAAATGGAGAATCGGCTAGGGCTTCGGGTGGTCGGTCAGGAGGAGGCGGTGCAGGCAATTTCAAATGCTGTCCGCCGATCGCGCTCTGGTTTGCAAGACCCGCATCGTCCGGTGGGGTCGTTCATTTTTTTAGGGCCGACGGGTGTCGGTAAAACCGAGTTAGCACGAGCTCTAGCTGAATTCCTGTTTGATGATGAATCTTCAATGATCCGGATCGACATGTCCGAATACATGGAGAAACACAGTGTGTCGCGCCTGATTGGTGCGCCTCCGGGCTACATCGGATATGAAGAAGGTGGTCAGCTCAGCGAATCCGTGCGTCGCCGGCCTTACTGTGTCATCCTCTTTGATGAGATTGAAAAGGCGCATTACGATGTTTACAATGTTCTATTACAGGTGCTCGATGACGGCCGACTGACGGATGGACAGGG
Organism: Verrucomicrobiales bacterium; assembly: GCA_005793025.1. Lineage (GTDB taxonomy): Bacteria > Verrucomicrobiota > Verrucomicrobiia > Limisphaerales > SXQI01 > SXQI01. The sequence continues at coordinate 6,111 of SXQI01000275.1, read as the reverse complement.
TCGTACGGTAGATTTTAAAAATGCCGTGGTTCTGATGACGAGCAACATCGGTTCCCCGATCATTCAGGAATTTTTCGACAAGGGAAAGATCCTCGGAAAAGAGAAAACTGAAATGGAAGAACAGGTGAAAGCACAACTTCGCGGCCATTTCCGTCCAGAATTTCTGAACCGTGTTGATGATATCATCGTTTTTCATCCTTTGGACGAAAAGCAATTGGCCTCTATCGTTTCGTTTCAACTCCAACGCATCGAACAACGATTAAAACAGCAAAACCTGACGATGACCGTGGATGCCAAAGCGCGGCGATTATTAGCAAAAGAAGGGTATGATCCCCAATTCGGGGCACGTCCCCTGAAGCGCACGATCCAAGAAATGGTTCTTAATCCGTTGGCCTCTCAATTGCTTGAGGGTGCCTACAAGGCAGGGGATACCATTCGGATAACTGCCCAGTCGGACGAACTCATTTTTGAGCGAACCTCTGGAAATCAGGCATCGGTTCAGGGTGCAATGCCATCTTTGAATCCCGCACCGTAAGCCTCAAACACCCGCCGGATCTCATCGCGAACACGGCGAAAAACCTGAAGACGCTCCTCTTCGCTTCCGGTCGCGTGAGCAGGGTCTTCAAACGGCCAATGGTATCGGCGTAATTGTCCGGGAAAAATTGGGCACACTTGGTCAGCATTCCCGCAGACGGTAATGACCGTATCCACAGTCTGATCGAGGAATTCAGTCAATGGTTTGGATCGATGGCTAGAGAGGTCAATCCCCACCTCACTCATCACTTTGATTGCAAGGGGATGGACATAACCTGCGGGGACTGAGCCAGCACTTTGAACATTTAACGCAATTCCGCCTGCGGATCTTAAGAACCCTTCCGCGAGATGGCTCCGGCATGAATTACCTGTGCAAAGAATTAAGACCGTCCGTTGCTTCATAATAAATTATTTCTCAATTCAACCTAGGACCCGGGTCTCAAGGCTCGGTTTAGGGGCACTGCAGCTAAAGCACCTAACACGGGAGCTGTTAGATAAATCCAGAGATCGTGAACTTGTCCTGAGACCAGTGCCGGAGCCAAAGAACGCACAGGATTCATCGATGCGCCGCAAAGCGGTCCGGCGAACATCGCCTCAAGCCCGATAACGCTTCCCACCACGATACCTGCTGTGATTCCTTTTTCCTTGGCACCCGTGGAGACGCTAAGAATAACGACCATCAGAATCAGAGTTAGGATGAATTCCATCAGAAACGCCCGCAAGAGCGGACCATGGGCATGCGTCGAACCTAATCCTTTGTTTTCTGGAAACATCAACGCGAGAGACGCGCTAGCGCAAATGGCTCCGACCAATTGACTGAGCACGTAAGGAAAAATCACCTTGGATTCCAAACGACGAGCAGCAAAGAAACCTATTGTAACTGCCGGATTAAAATGGGCTCCTGAAATATCGCCGAGCGAGTAGATCATCGCCAAAACGATTAGTCCGAACGTCAGGGCAACACCTGCGTGGCTTATGGCTCCGTTGAACTGTTGATCTACGACAATCGCACCCGTTCCGGCGAAGACCATGGCAAAAGTTCCAAACGCCTCTGCGACCATCCGATTGCACAACGTAATTCGGGGTTGTTCCATCCGCCGAACATATTCGTCTAAGCGAATATCAAAGCAACGTATTTCTTGATCTACTGGCAGGAATAGAACAGCTGGTCCGTTTTGACCATCGACTCAAGAGCTGGTTGATGGGATAATCAAGATCTTATGTTAAACTCCGTGATGATCCTGTGGATTTATATTGGACTGCTGTTGGCCGGAGGCATTGTCGGATTCGTCAAAGGGAAGAGTAAGGCATCCCTGATTGCTTCCTCCGCGTTTGGGGTGCTGATTGCCTTATGTGCGACCAACATTATCCCGACGGCATACGCCACGTGGTTGATGGGTGCGTTGATTTTGGTTTTTGGGATGCGTTTAGTGAAGACTAAAAAGTTCATGCCAAGCGGTTTGATGATTCTCATCACTATCATTGCGTTGGTTGGATTCAGACTTGCTTAGGGCGGCAATTTGCTTGAATCCCCCGCTTCCTATATGGCAGTTGCACGAGCAGATTCTCGGTGCTGTCCGCGAATCGAACCGCCTCGTCCTTGTGGCCCCAACCGGGTCCGGTAAGACAACGCAGGTCCCTCAAATGCTATGGGATGCAGGTGTCGGCGGCGGAAAAAAAATCATTATTCTCCAACCTCGACGAGTAGCTGCACGGACAGTGGCTGCCCGGGTTGCGTGGGAACGCTCATGCATTCTCAGAGGAGAAGTTGGATATCAGGTTCGGTTTGATGATCGGACGAGTTTAGGCACGCGGCTGTGTTTCATTACTGAAGGGATCTTGTTACGGTGGTTGCAGGATGATGCGGCACTGGAGGATATCGGTGCCGTTCTGTTTGATGAGTTTCATGAACGTAACCTGCTTAGCGATGTAGCCTTGGGACTTGTCAAACGGTTACAAAAACAATCCCGTCCAGACCTGAAAATCATCGTTATGTCGGCGACGCTGGATGCCGAACCCGTCGCAAAGTATCTGGACGACTGTCCTATTTTGGTCTCTGAAGGTCGAAGTTTCCCCGTCGAGACGCATTTTATTTCATCGGAGGATGAGCGCGATTCTCCAGATCAAGCGGTGGATGTTGTGGAAAGGCTCCTGCAATCCAACGAACATGGGGATATTCTTATTTTCATGCCGGGAATGGGGGAAATTCAAGCCACTATTCGGGCTGGAAGCAGTGTCCGGACCACCGAGAAATTGGCATGGATTCCTCTCCACGGAGATCTTCAACCCGAGGAGCAGGATAGAGCGTTTGCGTCGAACCCTCTCCGCAAAGTAATCGTTGCCACAAATGTTGCCGAGACATCTGTAACGATTGATGGCATTCGGCATGTTGTGGATGCCGGGTTGGCTCGTGTAGCTCGCTTCGATGCAGAGCGAGGTTTGGGAACGCTGTTTATCGAGGAGATTAGTCGTGCCTCTGCCGATCAACGCGCGGGACGTGCTGGAAGAACCGCTCCGGGAACCTGCTGGCGACTTTGGACCGAGAGTAACCACCTTAACCGGCCTGCTCGGAATACTCCCGAAATCCAACGTACTGATCTGGCCGAGGTTGTTCTATTGCTCCACTCATTGGGAATCCGTAAAGCGGGTGAGTTCCAATGGCTCGACCGTCCTGATCCGGTCGCGGTAGATCGTGCCGAATCCCTCTTACGGATGTTGGGTGCACTCCACGAGGAACCACAATTGGAGGAACACAACGATTTGACTCCCGTGGGCCGTAAAATGTTAGGGCTTCCAATGCATCCACGATACTCGAGGATGTTGGTCGAGGCTTCCAAAACGGGGTGTGTGCCGGCTGCTGCCCTGTGTGCTGCACTGGTGAGTGGGCGGGATTTGTTGGTGCGTCTAGGTCGAGAGGATAAACACGTTTCCGAAGCTCGGGAATTGTTTGAAGGCGATCCACGATCTGATTTCTTCACGCTCATCCGGGCTTTTAATTTTGCAGCTAAAAATAATTTCCAGACTGAATCCTGTCGTCGTTACGGGGTTCATGCACAATCTGCCCGTCAAGTCGCGCAGACTTATGAGCAGATCCTCGAAATTGCCAAACGACAGAACCTGATCAAACAGGATGAACCCGTTAAGGGAACAGACGAAGCACTTCTCCGTGCGTTGATGGCTGGATTCATTGATCAACTCTGTGTTCGACGCGATTCAGGCACGCTCGATTGCAACATGACTGAGGGACGAATGGGTACGTTGGTTCGTGAGTCAGTCGTCCAAAAGCCAAACTTTTTTGTTTCCGCAAACATTCGTGAGGTGTCGGGTAGAGGAGGGCATCTCACACTTCTGAGTCTCGTGAGCACGGTGAACCTTGAGTGGATCAGGGAGTGTTTCCCTCAACATCTACGGGAGAAAATTGAACATCGATTTGATCGAACTCACAAGCGAGTCGCTGCGGTCAAATTGCTTTTTTTCCGAGATCTCCCGCTCCTCGCGGAACCCCATGCCGAGACGGATGCATCGGTTGCTGCGGAAACTCTCGCTGAAGCCGTTCAGCGGGAGTGGATCGAGTTACCGAATTATAATCATGAATTAAAACAGTGGATTGCCCGCGTGCAAATTGTCGCTCAACACATGCCCGGTCTTGGATTCCCAACACTCGATTCGGAGGAGTTGAAAATGTTACTGGCTCGTGCTTTTCATGGCCTGACATTGGCGAAGGAAGCTCAGGCAATCGTTTTGAAAGAGACTTTTATCAATGCATTGGGCACAGAGCAACTGGCATGGCTTGACGAACTCTTACCGGCGACTCTCCGCTGGGTGGACGATCGAAAAGTAAAACTTCTATACACAGAAGGTGTGCCTGAAATCCAAGTTAAGTTGCACGAATGTTTTGGCCTCAAGGAGCATCCAACTCTCTGTGAAGGCAAGGTGGCCGTTCGAATTTGGCTAACCAGCCCGGATGGCAAACGTCTAGAATCTACAGAGAATTGGCCACTATTCCGCACAACCCGGTATCCGAAGATTAAACCGGTGCTCCAGCAAAAATTTCCAGGAAACACTTGGCTGTGATGGACTCTCGTTGGTGATTCGTGTGACGAAACAGGATCTTCACCATCCAAATTTTTAACTTTTTCCCCTCGTCCTTTTCCGTCAACTTAAGTCATGCGTCGTGAGTTGTTAAAGAATGTTAGCCGCGTGGTGATAAAACTTGGCACCGGAGTTTTGACGGACAGTAAGAAGCAGGCGGATGTGGCTCAACTGGAACAACTGGTTGGCCAAATCGCCCGACTTCGAAAACGCGGGTTGGATGTTGTTGTCGTCACATCCGGGGCTGTCGGAGCTGGAATGGGTGTCCTTGGACACACCAAACGACCGATGGAATTGGCTGAACTCCAAGCATGTGCTGCGGTTGGACAATCCCGTTTGATGGCAAGTTACGAGCGCCTTTTCGCACAATTCGGTATCAGCGTCGCCCAAGTGTTACTCACTCATGATGACCTCGAACACCACGAACGACACCTCAACGCGCGCAATACACTTGTTCGATTGTTGCATCATGGAGTCATCCCCATCATCAACGAAAACGATGCAGTGTCGTTTACTGAAATCAAATTCGGAGACAACGATCGATTATCCGCTCTTGTAGCCTGTCTGTTGCCAGCGGATCTTCTTATAATCCTCACGACGGTGGACGGGGTGATTGAGAATTTTGGGCAACCCAACCAACAGCTTCTATCGACAATTGAAGAGATCGACGCGCACATCGAATCGATGGCAGGTGGGACGACCAGCGCAACCGCAGTGGGGGGCATGAGCTCGAAGATTCAAGCGGCGAAAATGGTGATTCGTTCTGGTGTGCCACTCGTTATTGCCGCCGGGAGAACTCCAGACATTTTGTCTAACATTATTAAAGGGGATTTAGAAGGGACGCTGTTTGTCCCTAGGCTGAATAAACTTCGAGGACGCAAACGTTGGATCGCTTTTTTTCATCATCCCAAAGGGACAATCTCTGTGGATGATGGGGCTAGGAAGGCTCTGAGGGAAACAGGTCGCAGCCTGCTTCAACCCGGCATCGTCGCTTGTGTTGGAGATTTCTCAGCAGGTGATGTGGTGAGAATTTGTGACGCGAACGGAACAGAATTCGCGAGAGGGATTTCCCGGATTGAAGCGTCCGAGCTGAAGGCAAAGTCACTTCTCAAAGTGGTGGTCATCCATAGGGATGATCTGGTGATTCTTTGATCCGGTGCCAACTTTTATGAACACTGAACAAAACCGCGGGATTGTTCGACTCCTCGAAATAACGGCTGCGTTGCGAGCACCCGACGGTTGTCCATGGGATCGCGAGCAGAACCACCAATCCATCCGGTATCATGCGATCGAGGAGGTCTACGAGTTGCTCGATGCTATCGAGGCCAATGATGATCAGGAGATGTGCGAGGAATTGGGGGATCTCCTGCTACAAGTCGTCTTTCACTGTCAGCTCGCCCGTGAGAGGGGGAGCTTTCAATTTGATGAGGTCGCTCAGACTATCGCTGATAAACTGATCCGTCGGCACCCTCATGTTTTTGGAGG
>SXQI01000274.1 GCA_005793025.1 Verrucomicrobiales bacterium | reverse complement strand
GCACCCGAATTCCTCTTCCTCCCTCCCGCCAGTTATGGCCCCAAAGTTTGGACCGAGGAGAAAGACGCTGAACGCTATCGACGCAGCCTATATGTGTTTAAATTCCGTTCGATCCCCTATCCCGTGTTGATGAACTTCGATGCGCCTAACGGGGATTTTTCCTGCGTGAGACGGGGACGCTCGAACACTCCGCTGCAAGCGTTAACCTCGTTGAACGAGACGGTGTTCATGGAATGCGCTCAACAACTCGCAATGCAGGTATTAACACATGGTGGAACCTCCGATGATGACCGAATCACGTATGCCTTCAGGCGCGTTCTCAACCGTCGTCCCAATTCTTCCGAACGTGCTGAGCTCAAAGGCTTGCTAGGTCGGCAGAGCCAACGCATTGCCGATGGTTGGATCAATCCTACAGAACTCGCAACGGGTAAAAACGAACCCGCGAAACTTCCGCCCGGAACAAACCCCACTCAACTTGCCGCTTACACGGTGGTGAGTCGGGCTCTGTTGAACTTGGACGAAGCAATTACAAGAGAGTGAGCACCCCCTCCAGCCGCACATTTTTATGAATAAGTTCGAGCACCTTCTCCATCAACAACGCCAGTTCACAACGCGCCGTTGGTTTTTCAAAGAGTGTGGCGTTGGGCTTGGCGCGATCGCGTTGCGCGGATTGCTAGGTCAGTCATCCTCCCATGCAGGGGTTTCCGTCGGAGCCCATCCTCTCGCCCCCAAGAAAAGCCATTTCCCTGGAAAAGCAAAGCGGGTCATTTACCTGTTTATGGCCGGTGCGCCGAGCCATTTGGAACTTTTTGATCACAAACCCCAGCTCGCAAAATTCAACGGAACATTACCCCCGGAAGAATTAATCAAGGGCTATCGATCTGCGTTTATCAATCCAAGCAGCACCCTGCTCGGGCCAAAATTCAAATTCTCTAAGCACGGGAAATCCGGCGCAGAACTTTCCGAAGTTCTCCCGCATCTAGCCGAGGTCGCAGATGATATTGCCATCGTCCGATCCATGCACACGGATGCGTTTAATCATGCTCCTGCTCAGATCATGATGAACACCGGTTCGCAACAATTCGGTCGCCCCAGCCTCGGGGCATGGACGACTTACGGATTGGGTTCTGAGACTCAAGATTTACCGGCTTACGTGGTCTTCAGCACGGGTGGGAAGGGGACCAGCGGCGGTGCGTCCAACTGGGGTTGCGGATTTCTTCCTGCGTTTCATAACGGCACTTTATTTCGCACGGGTGGCGATCCTGTGTTGTATCTCTCCAACCCCAAGGGTGTGGATGATTCCATGCAAAAGGACACACTCGAAACGATCAACCGGCTGAATACTCAACGTCTGGGACTTATCGGCGACCCTGAAATCGCTGCACGCATCAACGCCTATGAAATGGCTTACCGTATGCAACATGTCGCACCGGAGGTCATGGATATTTCTAAAGAACCTCAGCACGTCCGCGAAATGTATGGAGCGGAGCCCGGGAAACCGACCTTCGCGAATTCCTGTCTGCTCGCCCGACGATTAATCGAGAAAGGCGTCCGATTCGTGCAGATTTTCCACGAGTCTTGGGATCAACATGGAAGCCTCAAAAAGGATTTAAAACACAATTGTGAAGTGACGGATAAAGCCAGCGCGGCCTTAGTCAAAGATCTGAAGCAACGGGGTTTGCTCGAGGACACGATCGTCATCTGGGGGGGCGAGTTTGGACGCACTCCCATGGTTCAGGGCGGGGACGATGGACGCGATCATCATCCCAATTGTTTTTCAATGTGGATGGCAGGAGGAGGCATCAAACCCGGCCTAACGCTGGGCGAATCTGACGATTTTGGTTTCAATGCCACAGTAGATAAAGTTCATGTCCATGACCTTCACGCAACCCTCCTGCACTTGCTTGGATTCGATCACACCAAACTAACCCACCGCTTCCAAGGCCGCGATTTTCGCCTAACGGATGTCAGTGGTGAAGTGGTCAAAAAGCTGCTCGCGTAACCCTCGGCAGCTTGCCGGTATGGAGCCAGACCCCAGCATCATCTCACCGGAAACACCGGAGGGAATGTCTCCATGGACATGGTCAGACCTTTTCCCAGACGCAGATTATCAATTTAGCTTCCAGTTTAAACGCGGACTTCTCTCCTCCTTCTACCAACCGAGTTCGCCCGCATCATTTGCACTCCGCGAGCGGGTTCGATTACTAAGCCAACATCGCTCCGATTGCCTAGCTTGGTCAAATTCCAGCGAGGAAGCGATTGCTGAGACGCATCGATTATTCGCCGAGCTCCGGCTCGTGGGCTCCTCTAGTATTTCTGATCCAGAACAATCATTGCTCGCGTTGGGTCAATCGTTGGAAGCCGATTTAATCCTCCTCCAGATCACCGAGGGTCAACCCGTCGTGGTCGCTGGTGTTGCCTGTTTTCCCACGGGTTGGAGCTTGCCCGCCAAGCTCGGTCTGCCCCTTCTTGGAGTTCACCAAGGGGTTCCCAAGTTGAATGAGGAACTGGGACCCCGTATTAATCGTTTCCTAGGTGGTTTGAAATCTGATGTTTCTTGGGAGCGAGCGAACTGGGGGCTCTCTGCCACGTCTCAGCTCAGCTTGAACCCCTTGACGCCTTTCCCGCGTTTGACGCCCCAAACTCCGCTCGAGGAAATCTATATCCGAGTAGAGACTCAATCGCTAACCATCCTTCCATCGCGCACTGCGATTTTATTTGGCATCCGTATCCATCTCACTCCGCTGGCTGACCTCTGGGTCAATGCGAATCTACGGCAACGAATCCAACGCGCCCTTCGAACCCTTCCGGCCTCTTTGGCCGATTACAAAGGTCTCACCCCTGTGCTGGCAAAACTGATCGCGGGCTAATCCTGCTGCCAAGTCTCCACGGGGAAGTCGAGGCTTCGCCAACAATACCACGCTGCGACACTCCCATAAGGAGCCCACGGTGCTGCGATTTCGTGAGATTGTTTTTTCTCAGGGACTGACTTCAATCGGTAAAGGTTTCTAATGGCGTTCCGGATACCCAAATCATCCGCCGGAAAAACATTCGGGCGATTCAGCGAGAAAATAAGAAACATCTGCGCTGTCCATACGCCGATGCCCTTCACCAAGGTCAGTTCCTCGATGACCTCATCGTCCGTGCGACGGTGGAGTTGTGATAATCGCACCGTGCCTGCCACCACCTTCTCAGTGAGATCGCGGAGGTATCGACGTTTCTGTGGAGAAAGGCCAACTGCCTGCATTTGCTCCTCGCTCAGCGCAGCAATAATGGGTGCCTCCAACCCCTCAGGAGCAATCGCTTCGCAGAGGCGACGGTGGATCGAATCTGCTGCTTTAGTTGAGATCTGTTGCGAAATAATCGACCTCACCAATGTTGCGTAACGATCGCGATGATGAGGAAGTTCACAGGGCCCCACCTTCTCGATCACCCGACGTAGGGTGGGGTCAACAGCTTTCAAATGGGCTACTGCGTCCCCTATCCAGACTTGTTTGGAAACAATGGATTTCTCTTTCATCACTTGATCCTCTCACACCGTCTAGGTCTGGGCATCACCCACGATATAAGGCTCAAATTCCGCGTGCAAATACGGCGGGATGCGTGCTTTGAACCGGGCTCTCTGACCTTTAAAATCTTTTTCCACCACTTGGGCGATACTGTGCAGCCGAGCCATCACATGGCCAGCTTCGTGTGGAATTTCCAAATCTAAAAACTCGCGCACTGGCCGCAGAGCGATCCCCAACTCGCCCATCAGCGTAGGAAGTCCCTCTCCAGTCTTCGCTGAGACCGGGACTCCTTGCGGATATTGCTCAAGAAATCTCGTCACCAGACTCTCCTGATTAAACTTATCCACTTTATTAAAGACCATCAGGGTAGGTTTGGTTGCGGCACCTAACTCCTGCAACACCGCGTTGACTGCTTGAATTTGTTCATCCGCATGCGGGTGGCTGACATCGACCACATGCACGAGAATATCCGCTTGAATTACCTCCTCAAGCGTCGCCTTGAACGCTTCCACCAATCCATGGGGCAACTTCCGAATGAATCCCACCGTATCCGACAACAAAACATTCTGGTTTGTCGGTAATCGCAACCGACGTGTGGTCGGATCGAGCGTCGCAAAAAGTTTATCCTCAGCAAGAACCGTCGCACCGGTGAGCGTGTTGAGAAGAGTCGATTTTCCCGCATTGGTATAGCCCACGATCGATGCCATCGGCCACTGGTTCCGTTGCCTCCCCGCACGTTGGGTGCTACGTTGCTTTCGCACGATCTCCAGCTCGGTCCTCAGGCGATCGATTCGCTCCTGCACTTTACGACGATCCGCTTCAAGCTGAGTTTCCCCTTCACCCCCACGCATTCCGATACCGCCTTTTTGCCGGGACAAATGCGTCCAATACCGAGTCAACCGAGGAAGCAGATGTTCCAGTTGGGCCAACTCCACTTGCAACCGGCCCTCACGCGTTCTCGCACGTTGTGCGAAAATATCGAGAATGAGTTGAGTCCGATCCAATATCTTGCATTCAAAAATCCGCTCCAGATTCCGCCCCTGTGCTGCGGAGAGGTCATCATCAAAAATCACCGTATCAACCAACTCCTCCTTGCAGCGGCGTGCCAACTCCTCCGCTTTGCCCGGTCCGATATAAGTCGCTGCGGTAGGTTTCTCGATCTTCTGTGTCGCCACGCCAACCACGTCGCCCCCTGCAGTAACGGCCAGTTCAGAGAGTTCCTCGAGAGAATCGTGAAGATCCCAATGGGAACGCGATTTAAGTTCGGCTCCCACTAGAAAGACCCGTTCGGTTTTTCGACGGGCGGTTTCGATCAGTGATTTCAATTGGGTAAAAGGACTATAAGGCTAACCTCACCATGCGCAACCATCGCTTCAAACGTGTTTTTGTGCTTCCATAAAACCCATCTGAAACCACGCCGCCATGTTGATGGCCCATGCCAACTCAATGTTATCTTCGCTGATTTTCACCTCTGCCGTAGTTTCCAAGTCCGTGGGACAACCCAACCGCACCCAACTTCCGACGCGGACATCATTCAGAATTTGCAACATGATCTCCAAATGCTCAGGAGTCAGTGATAATTGGATTCCACGTTTATCCTCGGCCCAACTGTCGGGATTCTTCAAAATCGTTTCAAGTTCCCGCCGGGTCTGCTTTCGAGCCTGAACCAACGCTTCCTCAAGCAAATCCGCCTCCCCATCCGGAACAATTTTGAGTGCGTCCGTCCGTTCGCGCTGGTAGCTCACAGAGGTCACCGGATATCGTTGAACCAACTCCAGCAGGATGCGGCGCGCCTTTTTTCCGATGAGAAACGTGCAACCATCGTGGTTCCGACTCAACAACCTCATCCCTATTCGTTCCCTAGACATCGGCTTTTTCTAGAGTCGCGTGAAGTGTATATTTTTGAAGCGTGTGAGCGTAATGCTCGGCTTTCTCCAATCCTTCGCACGCCACCACGCTCCGACCTTGGTGATGAACCTCGAGCATGTGGTGTCGAGCCTTGGCTTCATCCCAACCGAAAACACGTTGGAATACATGGGTCACATACTCCATCAGGTTGATCGGATCATTCCAGCAAACTACCAAATAATTGGGCGCGAAAGCCGACTTGTCTTTCGTCCGCGCATGAACCTTCGGTGCTGACTTGGTTTTTGTTGTGGCCACCACAACGCTACGCTACCAAAGAAGGTCCCACTTTTCAACCCACTGAACCAAAAGTCTCCTCGCTCAGTGCATAAAAAACCCCGCACGACCCGGTGGCCGTGCGGGGTTGTAATTCGTGAATCCCTTATTTCAACGGCAGGATCCGCATGTTTCTGAACGCCACAGAACCATGATCGCCTTGCAAGAAGAAAGGCCCGGGCTCATTGATATTATCGTCTAGTTGACTTCCAGTCGGCTTGGGAACATCCGCATCCGCATGAACCTTCACACCATTCAAGAACACGGTCACCTTCTGACCCCGCATCGTCACTTCCGCATGCTGCCATTCTCCCGCCTTGCGTGAAACAAACAGCGTTGGAGGTGCCGTATTGTAGATGCCCCCGTTTCCACCCATCGCAGGTTTACCCGAGCTATAATCATCAAAAATTTGAATCTCATGACGGCCACGCAGATAGAAACCGCTGTTTGCACCTTTCGGCACACGATACTCATAGCGCACCTTAAAATCGCGGAACTTTTCGTTACCCACCAAGTCCGTGCCATGTTGACCATCCGCCACCGTGTTCATCAAGATACCGTCCTTAACACTCCAACTTGGGGTGCCATCCGCCCGACGCAAGTGCCAGCCATCCAAGTTTTGACCATTAAACATCGATTTCCACCCCGCCGCCTTCTCCTCCGCACTCAGGCCAACCGGCGTGCTCGTGGGGGCTCCTCCTGCGCGCACCAATCCCAATGCCCATTGAATCCCACCGAGAATATGCTTCTGGTAAGCTTCACTCGTCCAAACATCCTCCCGATGCCCGAGTGACGTGTAGAACAAACGCCCTTTGCCGATATTCTTGCTCCACGAAATCGGATAATCACCGGGTTGCCCGGTATTCGGATGCTTATCAAGAGTCAACAGCCCATGAACCTTTTCACGTGAAAAACTCTTCATGATATAAATCTCATCATGAACCGTAAACTTCGACCCTAGATGCGCCGTTGCCGGGTGGTCCCCCTGACCATTGTTGCAGTCCACAGTCGCTTGCGCACCGTGAGTCAAAAACTCTCCGCCCAACATATCAATGTAAGGCCTAAACCCGTGAAACGTATCGCTCGCGGCGTGCATCCCCACAAACGCATGACCCGCCTCCACATAATCAATCAGAGCCTTTGGCTCCGGCAGTGCCAGATCCCCTGTCGTATTCGCGAAAATAACCCCATCATAATTCTTGAGAGCCTCAGCCGTCATCTTGGCCTTCACATCGTCGCTCCCTTTTCCATCCGCTCCCCCACGAACAAAATCAACCGTCCACAAACCCGTTTGTTCCCCCATACTTTCAAGCACGCGTTCAGCCGTGCCGATCGAGCTATGACGGAAACCTTGAGTGGCAGTCACCACCAAGAGCTTTTTGGGAGCGGCCCACGCTGGGGCGACCGCCACTAGACACAGTGCCAAGACCAGCGCGGCACGCGAGAAACGTTTCATACAAGTATAGTTCATAATCGGGACCCAATAATCAGACGTGGCGGATTCGAGAGAATTCAATAATCGGAAAAACCAAACCCCCGCAAGCCGAAAACCCACGCAGGTGGTTTTCGATTTTTGGAAATAGAATTTGACTTTTTGCGAATTCGTTACATTCTCGCCTTGAAAGCCATAAAACCTATGAAGCAAGAAAACGTTCTCCGTTCTCCGTTCTCCTGATCCTGCTCGCACTAACCGGTGGCCTGCGGGGACAGAACATCGAAATAATAGGGGATTTCGTCTATGTCTCCAAAGGAGGCGGTAACCCCAAAGGCAATCTGGTTATCAACGCCACTTGGGACGGTTATCCTGTCAGAATCCCTTCCGAGGGGTTCAAAAACTGCACTGAGTTGACGAGCGTGACGGTCGCTGACGGCATCCCCGCCATCCCTTCAAATGCGTTTGAGGGCTGCATTGGATTGACGAATGTGACCATAGGCAAAAGCGTCACGTCCATCGGCGCCAAAGCGTTCTACGCTTGCACTGGATTGACGAACATCACAATCCCCGACAGCGTCACTACGATCGGCCAAGAAGCGTTTAAAACCTGCACTGAATTGATGAGCGTCACACTTGGCAACAGCGTCACATCCATCGGAGGCGGGGCTTTCCACAGCACTGCGTTAACGAGCGTGACCATCCCCAACAGCGTCACCTCCATTGGAGACCATGCGTTCCGTGAGTGCACCGAATTAACGAGCGTAACAATCGGCAATGGGGTCACCTCCATTGGGCTTTGGGCTTTTATATACTGCCCTCGATTGACGAACGTTTACTTTTCAGGGAATTCACCCCGATCTGTTTCTGCCAATGTGTTTGAGTATTCCGATAACGTAACAGTTTACTATCTTCCCGGCACAACTGGATGGAGCAATACCTTCGCCGGGCGACCTACTGCCCCATCAGCTCCTCCGGCTATCACGAGCTCTTCCGTTGCCACGGCGACAGCCGGCCAACCCTTCACCTTCACCATTGTGGCAAATGGTTCGCGGATTGCTTTCAACGCTACGGGTCTGCCGGCTGGCCTTGTCATCGAGGCAACCACCGGCGTGATCTCGGGCAGCACTATCGCCCAAGGCACCCACACCGTCACTTTATCCGCGAGCAACACAGCGGGAGCAACGACCCAGACGCTGACGCTGACGATCCTCCCTGAGCCGATCTTAATCATCACGAGCCCCGGTGTGACGACCGCCACGGTAGGCATACCCTTTACCTACGCCATCACAGCCAACTATACACCGAATCTGTTCAATGTTTCCTCACTGCCTCCGGGTCTGGTTCTTAACAAAACTACTGGCGTGATCTCCGGCATTCCAACCGCCGAAGGCACTCACAGCATTATTCTTTCCGCAGGGAATGCGAGCGGGTTAGACAGCAAGATCCTTACTTTGACAGTCGTTCCTGCGCCGCCGTTGTTGAAAATCAATTTCATC
>SXQI01000005.1 GCA_005793025.1 Verrucomicrobiales bacterium | reverse complement strand
GAATTTACCGATCGAACTGAAGGGAAAGTTTGCAACCATGGGCCTACCGAGTCGTCGGACGTTGATGGATCTAACCTTGGGAGTGGATAGTGATGGGGACGGTTTGCCTGATGCTTGGGAACGGATGATCAACCCGGACATCACTCAAGTGAATTCGGGAGATGATTCCGATAAAGACGGATTATCGAACGTGCAGGAGTATTTGGCAGGAACCTACGCCTTTGATGCCGAGGACGGATTTACCTTGTCGATCACAGGGATGACAGAGACTGGCGCGACGATGAAGTTTTTAGCTATCAGCGGCCGCACCTACACCTTGCTGGCCTCGGAAGATTTGAAGACGTGGACCCCGACCCAATTCCGCATACCCAGTGATGGCACTCAGGCGACTTTGAAACCAAGCTACCGAGCCACCGACGTCCGCCCGATAGAACTAGAAGCCTCCATCGACCCCACCAAACCCGCCCCCAAATTCTTCAAACTCCTCGTGCAGTAACTAGTTTTTCAGAGGAATGCGGTTTCCTTTGAATTGCTCCCACTCCGTCAGCAACAAAACTTTTGGCGCAATTCGTAGCAGCGATGGGAGCGTCCAGTTGCTTGCGGTTGGGGGTGGGTGAGGTCATATTTTCCCTATGTTATCGTTGGAATGGTTGGCGGAGTTGGCGCATCAGAATTTACCGGCTCTGAAGTCTCGGGTGGCAGAATTTACCATTCAAGGCCGTCCTTTTCAGTTTAATTCCCGACCCGAGTTGATGGGGGTGATTAATCTTTCTCGCGACTCATGGTATCGCGAGAGCGTGGTTTTGTCGGTGGAGGCGGCGATCGGGCGTGCACGGGTTTTGGAATCGCAAGGCGCAGCGTTGGTGGATCTAGGTGCCGAATCGACTTTAGCTCATGCCGAACGGGTGGACGCCGAAGCTCAGAATGCTCGGTTATTGCCGGTGGTGCGTGCTTTGGCTGAGGATGGGCCGATTGTCAGCGTTGAGACGTATCAACCCGCCGTGGCTGAGGCGTGTTTAGCTGCGGGTGCCGGGGTGCTCAATCTCACGGGTTGCGGGGATGCAGCTAGTATTTATCCGTTTGTGACGGAGCATGATGCCGCGATCATCATTTGTTATGTGCAAGGGGACAACGCGCGATCGGTCGGGAATTTTGAATTGGGAGCGGATCCGGTGGGGTTGATGTATGATTATTTTGCGCGGGCTATCGAGCAAGCGACCCGTGCTGGGGTGTCAAAAATCTTCATCGATCCCGGCTTGGGCTTTTATTACAAGAATTTGAACGATGGAGCGGTGCGGGTGCGACATCAGATGTCGATGTTCCTCAACACGTTCCGTCTTCGCACCTTAGGCTTTCCGACCTGCCATGCGTTGCCTCATGCCTTCGAGTTTTTTCAGGATGAGGTCCGATGCGCGGAGCCATTCTTTGCGGTGCTGGCGGCATTAGGAAAGACCGATTTATATCGCACCCACGAAGTGCCTAAGACCAAAGCAGTCTTAGAAACGTTAGGGGTGTTTTGAAGTGTTGCAGAGCCAGAAAATGATGTTGAAAACAAGGACTTCTAATAGTTTGGAAAGAGCATTGACGCAAATGGAGGGCATTATTAGGTTTTCCTTTGTAAACAATCCGACATTCGGAGATCATTCGAAAACCTTATGAGACTTGCCAGCAACCGTTCCGGCTCGCGCGAAACCGTCGGCAGTTTTTCTTCATGAACACGTGCTCGTTTCTTTTCCGGACTTCGCTAGGCAAAAAGTATCTCATGGCGTTGACGGGGCTGGGTTTGGTCGCGTTCGTGGTGGTTCACATGGTGGGTAACCTCCAGTTTTTTCTAGGGCCCCAAGTCATCAATCGTTACGGCCATTTTCTGCATTCGAATCCTGAGTTACTTTGGGGGTCGCGATTGGGATTGATTGGGTTAATTGGGTTACATCTGTGGTCAGCGATTCGGTTGAGTATTGAGAACCGGGCGGCTCGGCCAGTGGGTTATTCGAAGAATAAACCCAAAGGTTCGACTTACGCTTCGCGGACGATGTTGATGAGCGGGTTGATCATCGCGTGTTTTGCGATTTACCATTTGTTGCATTTTACAGTGCAAGTGCCCGGTGTGAATCTTCGTGGGCAAGATTTTCGGGGGTTTGTAGATCAAGAGCAACGGGCTGATGTGTATCGGATGATGGTGACAGGCTTCGAGCATCCTGCGGTCAGCATTTTCTATTTGGTGGGCGTGGGTCTGTTGTGTTTGCACCTGAGCCATGGGGTCAGCAGCTTGTTTCAATCTCTGGGGTTGAGGACAGGAAAATATGGTCCTCTAATTAAGCGATCGGGGTTGATCCTTTCCATTATTTTGCTGATTGGCTATTGGTCGATTCCGCTTTCGGTGCTGTTCGGTCTGAAAAAGTAACATGAAATTGGACGCAAGAATTCCTTCCGGGCCGTTGGACAAAAAGTGGGAGAAATGTCTCTTGGAGATGAAGCTGGTGAACCCAGCGAATAAGCGCAAGTTCGAGGTGATCGTTGTGGGGACGGGTCTGGCGGGTGCATCGGCAGCGGCAACGATGGCGGAGCTCGGCTACAGCGTGAAGGCGTTCTGTTTTCAAGACAGCCCTCGTCGGGCGCATAGCATCGCGGCTCAAGGAGGGATCAACGCCGCCAAGAATTACCAGAATGACGGGGATAGTGTTCATCGATTGTTCTACGACACGATCAAGGGGGGAGATTTCCGAGCTCGTGAAGCGAACGTTTATCGGCTTGCGCAGACGAGTGTCAAAATCATCGATCAATGCGTCGCTCAAGGAGTGCCTTTTGCGCGCGAGTATGGAGGGTTGCTCGCGAACCGTTCGTTTGGTGGAGCGCAAGTTTCTCGAACTTTTTATGCACGAGGGCAAACTGGCCAGCAGCTATTGATTGGGGCTTATCAAGCATTGGAGCGACAGATCGGTTTAGGGCATGTCACCATGTTTCCACGCACTGAGATGCTTGATCTGGTGTTGGTCGATGGGCATGCGAAGGGGATCGTGGTGCGGAATTTGGTCACGGGTGAAATCAGTTCCCATTCAGCCGATGCGGTCATCCTCGCCACAGGGGGGTATGGGAATGTTTTTTATCTCTCGACCAATGCCGTGGGTTGTAACGTGACGGCCATCTGGCGTGCCCACAAGCGCGGAGCACTGATGGCAAACCCGTGTTACACACAGATTCACCCGACCTGCATTCCGGTGAGTGGCGATCATCAATCGAAACTTACCCTCATGTCGGAGTCATTGCGGAACGACGGCCGCGTTTGGGTTCCAAAAAAAGTAGGGGATAAGCGATCATCCGCTCAGATTCCAGAGAATGAACGCGACTATTTCTTGGAACGGAAATACCCGAGTTACGGAAATCTTGCCCCTAGAGACATTTCTTCGAGGGCAGCTAAAGAGGCTTGCGATGATGGCCGTGGCGTGGGTCCGGGTGGGTTAGGGGTCTATCTTGATTTTGCTGATGCGATCAAACGACTCGGTGAAAATAAAATTCGCGAACGCTACGACAATTTGTTCGTGATGTATGAAACGATCACCGGTGAAAACGCTTACAAAGTTCCAATGCGAATCTATCCGGCGGTGCACTACACCATGGGAGGACTGTGGGTGGATTACCATTTGATGAGCAATATCCCGGGGCTTTTTGTTTTGGGTGAGGCTAATTTCTCGGATCATGGAGCCAATCGCCTTGGAGCCAGCGCGTTGATGCAGGGATTGGTCGATGGTTATTTTGTTGCTCCTTACACGGTCGGAAATTATTTCGCCTCGAATACCGTTGGAAGACCTTCAACGAACCATCCAGAGTTTGCCAAGGTCAACCAAGAGGTTAAAGACCGGACCCAGAAGCTGCTTTCCATCAAAGGCAAACGGACACCTGCCTCGTTCCACCGTGAGTTAGGTAAACTCATGTGGAACAACTGTGGCATGGCTCGCACCGATGCCAGCCTGAAGGACAACTTGGCGAAGATCCCTCAACTTCGCGAGGAATTCTGGAAAAATGTGACCGTGACCGGGAGCAAAGATTCCCTCAATCAATCCTTGGAGCAGGCCGGGCGAGTGGCAGACTTTTTGGAGTTCGGCGAACTGACTTCCCGTGATGCGTTGGAGCGAAAGGAATCCTGTGGAGGGCATTTCCGCACGGAGTTTCAAACGCCCGAAGGCGAGGCACAACGGGATGATGAGAATTTTGCTTACGTAGCAGCGTGGGAGTATCAAGGGGAGAATAAGACCCCTGTCGTGCATAAGGAACCCCTCGTGTATGAGGAATTAAAGATGAGCCAGCGCAGCTACAAATAAACTGTTGCCATGAATCTGACGTTAAAAATTTGGCGGCAAAAAGATCGACAGTCACCCGGGGAGTTTGTCACTTGCCAAGCACACGGCATCATTCCCGACATGTCCTTTCTCGAGATGTTGGATGTGGTGAATGAGGACCTAGTCAAAGCAGGACACGAACCCTTTGCATTCGATTCAGATTGTCGCGAAGGGATCTGTGGCACCTGCTCGCTGGTGATCAATGGCGTCCCTCACGGGGGTCAAAAGGGGACCACCGCATGCCAATTACACATGCGCCATTTTCGCGATGGTCAAACGATCACCGTCGAGCCATGGCGTGCTCAGGCGTTCCCAGTGTTGCGTGATCTGGTGGTGGATCGATCAGCGTTCGATCGGATCATTGCTTCGGGCGGGTTCGTCTCAGTCAACACCGGCGGTGCCCCAGATGGCAATGCGCTGCCTGTGGCTAAAGTCGAAGCCGATCGAGCGATGGATGCCGCCGCCTGCATTGGTTGCGGTGCGTGTGTTGCCGCATGTAAAAACGCCTCAGCGATGCTGTTTGTCGCGGCGAAG
>SXQI01000273.1 GCA_005793025.1 Verrucomicrobiales bacterium | reverse complement strand
TTCGGGTTCAAAGGTGGACGCCATACCGGTGTTAACCATGCCTTCGCGTTCTTCATCGCGATCTTGCTCACAGGCATCGCCTACGCGCTGACGGTCTTCCTCCTGCAACGCCTGCCATTCGCCACCCCGGTCGCGGCGATGATTCTGCGTCCTAGCAACCAATACACGATGATCCCAGCGAGTCTGTTCTTTTTTGGGGGTGCAGCGATCCTTTTTTTAAAGGCCAAGAAATTAAAATTCCAGCAGCGCACGTTGTCGTTGTCCGCCGTCCCCGACGAACCAGAGTTCGTTCTCACCGAAACGACGGCGACCACTGTGCTCGCCCGCATTCATTCGATTGTGGATCATCCGCGCCACTTCGTTTTGCTGAATCGCATCGACCGTGCCTTATCAAATTTAAAGAATATCGGGCAAGTGAACGATGTTTCCGCAATCCTTCGTGCCCAAGCGGAAAACGATGAGGATCAGGTTGCATCGAGTTATACCCTCTTGAACGGTTTGGTGTGGGCGATTCCGGTGCTTGGTTTCATCGGCACGGTCCAAGGCTTAAGCATGGCCATCAGCCAGTTCACGCAGACCCTACAAGCTTCTGGCGACATCTCGATGATTCGCTCATCGCTCCAAGGAGTCACTTCCGGCCTCGCAACAGCGTTCGAAACGACCCTGATAGCCCTTGTCTTTGCCCTCATTCTCCAACTCTGGATCACGTTTATGCAAAAACGTGAGATGTCATTTCTTGACGAGTGCAACGACTACTGCCACTCCCATGTGGTTTCCAAACTACGCCTGATTGACCGAACGTCTGACGCTCCGAGATCGACGACCTTCTGATCCAAGTCATGAGCAGCCGCCTTAGAAGTCTGAACTCGACGAAGATGAGCTTCTTCGCGTTTCAGGACATCATCACTTCGGTCAGCGGCATACTGATTCTTGTCACGCTGATCCTCGCGACGGAATTGGATCGTCCGACCGTCCCGACGGCTCCGGTTGTGGATCCAGAATTGGCTAGCAAATTGGCAGAAATACTGCGTCAACAATCGGATGTCGATGCACAGAATCGGAATCTACAGGCATTGTTCGCTTCACCCTCTCCTGAGAAACTAGAAGCGGATATCGCGAGCCTTCGTTTGCAGTTGGCTGAAGTGAAAAAGAAACACGGCGACATCGCGTTACAACTCGCTTTGAACCTATCCGCCAATGAAGCCAAGGATCAGTCTCTTGGTCTCAACGATCTGAAGGCACAAATCGAGCAAATCATTCAAGAGGCCAAAGCCATTGCCGTTGAGGAAGCCAAGATTCGAGGAGAAATGGCACGGCTCGAGCAAAAGGTTTCAAATCTTCAGGCAAAACTCCTCAAACTCCGGGAAAACGAGGGACAGCTCTGGTTAATTCCGGACAAGAGTGCTACAACCAAAGAACCGATTCTTGCGGTCATCAGTGGCAATGGTGCGAAGGTGGAACGTTTTGATCATCCGGAGCAAGGCAAGGATTTTAACGAATCGTCGGCGAGGAGGGAGTTCGCGTCCTACTTGGAAGCGTCGAACCCACTGAATCAATACATCGTATTTCTCATCAAACCGTCGGGGATTGAACTGTTCGAACGCCTCGTGAAGATGGCACGCGACAAAGGATTCGAAGTCGGCTTCGACGCGTTGGAGGAACATCGAGAAGTTCATTTCACAACTCCACCGCCAGTGGACACAACCCCCGTCCCGCCAAAACCACCTGCTTCGAAACCCGGCAATCCACCTTCGACCAATCTCACCCCGACAGCAGCGTCTGGCACGAATTCCGTGACACCGCCGCCGATCACAACCCCGCCAGTGCCACCACCCAACACGAAGAGTTGGTGGCAGCGGTTGTTGGAATTCCTAGGGGCCGCATAACATGAGCCTACGCCACCAACGCCCAAGCGACAGTCTCGACATGTTGCTCGATACGATGTGCAACACGTTTGGAGGCATCATTATGTTAGCGGTCCTCGTGACACTTTTGTCGAGCACCGAGCGGCAGAGCAGTAACCCCACTCCCCCCATTGACACTCAGGAGATGCTTCGACGACGTATTGCGATAGCCGAAGAAAACTTAAGGAAAGCGGTTGAACTGCGGACTACATGGCAGGCAAAAGTTGAGAACGAGCGTTGGAAGGAACAAGTAGAACTGCTCGCCACACGACAGCAACTCCAAGAAGAAATCAAGGCCATCCAAGAGGCTGCTGAACAGGGCGCTAAAGAACTCGATAGCTCCGCGAGTTCTGATCCGGCTGAGCGGTTGAAAGCGCTGAATGCTCAACTCATGGAAGCTCAGTTGAGAAAAAACTCGGCTCAAAACAGTCTCGCCGCATCGAAGGACAACGTAGAACGACTGAACATGCGGATCGCCGCCATGGAGAAACAGGCTAAAGATTTGGTCGATAATTCGCAGAGGCAATTGCGACTGCCGAAGGAGCACGAAACTGGCAAGCGAGTGATCTATGTCATCGTCCGTTACGGTCGCATTTACCCATGCCGCGATTCAGACCTCGACCGGAACGAAACCGATATCGAGTGGACGTTGAATCGAAGTGATCAGATAGCTGAGCCAATTAAAGGTAAGGGCTTTGACCCTTCTGGCAATGTGACGGGCCTCAGCAAATACTTCCGAGATTTATCTCAAAACTCCGCCTATGTGGCATTCCTCGTCTTTGAAGATTCTTTCCCGGAATTCCTCCGCACCAAGCAAATCGCTATCGCAAGTGGTTTGACGTACGGATGGCAGCCATGGAAACTTTCAAGAGGGGCAGTGACGTTCGTCGAGGATGGTTACACCCCTAAACCGCAGTAAACTCAGAAGCAGCGTAGGTATTGGGCCAATCTGTGAAGGGGACGTTGTCAGAGAGGATAGTCATTCGAGGTTGGGAGGATTGCCAAGGGGTGGTGGGGTGTTTAAGGTTTTGGCGGATTGAACTGAGTTTTAACCTGAATCATGAAAATGTTTTTATTTGCCCTCACTGTTGCCTCTCTTGCTGTGATTGGATTTGCTGCGGATCTTCAGGGGAAGAAATCTGTGCTTCGTCACGTTGTAGCTTTCAAATACAAGGCAACCGCAACGGCCGACCAAATCAAGGCTGTGGAGAAAGCGTTTTCTGCGCTTCCGAGCAAAATTTCTGAGATTAAGGGTTTTGAGTGGGGGCTGAATAATAGCCCAGAGAAGCTCAATAAGGGTTGCACACACGGGTATATCCTCACCTTTAATACTGAAAAGGATCGCGACGCTTATATCATTCATCCCGACCACAAAGCGTTTGGAGGGCTGGTGGGTCCTTTGCTCGACGATGTTTTCGTGATCGATTTCTTGACCAAAGAATAATCGCAGCGGTTTATCGAACGACCCGCGCAACATGTTATTATCGCCCGAGGAGTTAGCGAGCCTCGTTGAGGTGCGACACAAACAACCGCATCACCTTCTGGGGATGCATCCGTTGGGTGATGGTTCTGGGTTGGTGGTTCGATCATTTTTTCCGGGAGTCAGATCGGTAGAGGTCCACGCTGTTCACGATTCGCTCGTTCGTAGTTTTCAACTGATTCCGATCGGAGAGAGCGGGTTATTCGAGGGTGTTACTCAGGCGGTTAACCACGTTTTTGCCTATGAGTTCTTACTGACAAGTTCCGAGGGAGGCACTTGGCAGGTTCGCGATGCATACTCGTTTTTGCCATCGCTGAGTGAGACGGATCTGTTTCTTTTCGCGCAGGGGAACGAGCATCGGATTTACGATAAATTGGGGGCGCATCTCCGCACCATTGATGGTGTTGCAGGATCAACTTTCGCGGTCTGGGCTCCCAACGCGCAGCGAGTGAGTGTGGTGGGCGAGTTCAACCAATGGGATGGGCGGCGTCACGCCATGCGCTTGCTAGGGACGTCGGGGATTTGGGAGATTTTCATTCCCGATGTTTGTGAGGGGCATCATTACAAGTTTGAAATCCTCATTGGCTCGGGTCAGGTGGTTTACAAGGCGGATCCTTTCGCATCCTATTGCGAAGCTGCTCCGAAAAACGCTTCGATCGT
>SXQI01000272.1 GCA_005793025.1 Verrucomicrobiales bacterium | reverse complement strand
GGTTTGTTTGTGACTTGTACGGGTGAGGCACCCGGGACGAACCGATTTGAGATTTCGGGCACTCGTGGGAAAGTGGTGCTGGAGAACGGACGCCTGAGTTTCACGCGAAATGAAAGTGACATGCGGACATTTAGTAAAACCGCAACGAGTGGTTTTGCACGACCCGAGGTTTGGAATATCGAGATTCCTGCGGACAATGCCACCAACCAACATGCGGCGGTTGTCCAGAACTTCACGGAGGCTATTTTAGATGGAACAACGCTGCTGGCTCCCGGCGAAGAAGGGTTGAGATCGGTTGAATTTGCCAACGCTGCGCTTTACTCAACGTGGACTGATCGGACGGTTACTTTGCCGCTTGATGGAGGTCTTTACGAGGCTGCGTTGCAGGAGAAGATTGCAAAATCTACCCATCAAAAACGGGTTGTCTCGTCCAATGTAGCGGCAGATTTTGCTCAATCATTTATTCGATAACTTTTAAGTATTATGTATTTCACTGGAATTGGAGATGAAGCGGGGAACACGATCGGTTCGCAAATCAGCGCGTTGAAGGCGTTGGGATGGAATCAACTGGAAGCTAGGAATGTGGAAGTGCCCGGATATCCAAAAGCCAATCTACACGACATCCCTGACCCAGCGTTCGAAATGGCTGTCGCTAGTTTGGAGGAAGCTGGAATCCAAGTTTGCTGTTTTGGCTCTGCGATTGCTAACTGGGGGAAGAAAATTCACGAACCATTTGATTCCTCTCGGGAGGAGGCACGTCGAGCCATTCCTCGGATGCAGCGGTTAGGAACAAAACTAGTGCGGATCATGAGTTTCGCCGTGGATGAAACTGAAGACCAACGGGCTGCGGAACGGTTCAAACGGCTGCGGGAAGTGACAGCAATGTTTCTGGATGCGGGTTTGCAACCGGCGCATGAGAATTGCATGAACTACGGGGGGATGGGTTGGAAATATACCCAAGAGATGCTGGGCGAAGTTCCTAGTCTAAAACTTGTTTTCGACACAGCGAACCCGATTTTTAATGCCGATCGTAATCAGCCCAAACCTTGGCCCAAGCAGAACCCATGGGAGTTCTATCAAAACGTGAAGGGGCATATCGCCCATGTCCATGTGAAAGATGCGATTTGGAATCCAGCGAAGAATGATGCCGATTATACGTTTCCAGGTGAGGGTCACGGACAGGTTCGACGGATTCTGACTGACTTACTTGGATCAGGCTACGACGAGGGGATTTCTATTGAACCGCATTTGGCGGTTGTTTTTCATGATGCCACGGTCAAAGCGAAGGACAGCGAGATGTTCGAATCGTTTGTGGAGTATGGAAAACGACTGATGCGAATGGTGGATGAGATCAAACGGGAACAAACCCCAGTTCGACCTTAGTCTCCCACGACTGAACTTCGTGCTTAGTTAAGAACTACGCCGCGACGGATATAGGTCGGAACGTCGAGATCCTCGCCGTGGTGAATGGTGGGCTCGCTCTTTTCGAAACGGCCTTTGGAAACGATTTCTAGGTTGAACATTTCTTGTTTCAACCGTTTTGAGGAATGCCTCCGAGTGCGGTCAGACTGACCGTTGAGTTGTTGAAGGAGTAGTTCCGTGTTCTCTGGGGTGGTGGCGGGCGGAGGTGCTTTGAAACGCGACTGGGAGAGGTTGACGGTAAGTTCGTCAAAAAATGGGGCTTCAATTTCGCCTTTGAGAGTTGGTGGAGGTGATAATCGAGAGAGTTCTGGGACCGATTGACCTGCGAGGTCGCGATTGGGTCTCGAAGCAACGATCGTGAGTCTGATGCAACCCGTTTGAGTTGGGTCGATTGCGGCACCGAGGATCAACTGACCTTCAGTTACCCGGCGGTTGAGTTGCTCCATGATCTTGTTCACCTCAGTGATGGTCAGATCCGGCCCACCCACCAAACTCACTAGGACATCGCTCGATTCTTGAAGGACACGTCCTTCCTCGAGGAGGGGACTGGCAACTAGACGATCAAGAACCTCGCGAACGCGAGCCTCTCCTCTCGCCTCGGCGGAGGCGAACATGCTTTCTGTGTGACGGTCGTGGACAACGGATCTCAGGTAGGAAAAATCCACATTGATCAACCCTGTCCGAGTGAGCATTTGCCAAATGCCTCGAACCCCTTGAGTCATCAAATCGTTGCTAGCAGCAAATGTTTCCGTAACAGGGGTCTGTTCGTCGAGGATGTGGAAAAGTTTCTGGTTTGGGAGACAGATCACAGCATCGGCAGCGGATTTGAGATTCACGAGACCAACTTGAGCCTGTTTAGTGCGACGATTCCCTTCAAAATCGAATGGGAGAGCGACAACCGCAAGTGCAAGTGCTCCCGAGTCTTTTGCTACCCTTGCGACGACGGGTGCAGCACCTGTCCCTGTTCCTCCTCCTAAGCCTGCCACGATAAAAATCAGATCTGCTCCTTGGCAAAATTGTCGGAGTGGTTCCTCCTGATCTTCGGTTGCGGCGCGGCCAATCTCTGGGTCGCCACCGGTTCCAAGGCCGTGGGTGCGGCGGGCACCGAGAACCATCTTTTGGGCCTTGGTATCTAGGTTGAGGATTCGGCTATTGGTGTGCAAAATCAGGGCCGGGATCGCCCCGAGATCTGATCGTTGCATTTCTGCCACGACATTGCTCCCTGCACCTCCGACGCCAATTATTTTGATGGTGAGGGGTTGGCTGGAACTGCCGGAATTAAGATCAGGAATCGATTCGCGCATAAGTAAATCCTAGGGTGTGAGTGTTGTTTTAGGAGCGACCGAAAAGGTTTTTGAAAGTTTGGGTTATGGTGGTTTGCAACCCGGGTTTTTCTTGTGATCGTTTTCGCATTTCAAACGAACCAAACCTAGCGAGGCCAATGGCGGCAGCAAATTCGGGTTGATCTAGGGCAGATTTCAAACCACTGATCGAGTTCGTTTTTCCGAGAGTAACTGGCAGGTGAAATGATTGGTTCGCCAGAGTTTCGATGCCCGGAATGCGTGAGCAACCGCCGGTGAGGAACACACCTTCGCGGACGTGGCTCAACAGATCGGACTGATCGAGTTCTTTTGCAATGAGTTGGAAAATCTCGCCCAATCGAAGGGACATGATCCGGCGAAGATGTTCGAGGTTGATTGTTTTCTCAGGAATCCCCAGATCATTGGTTAGGGTGATCGTGTGACCTTTGATCTCTGGTTCCACGAGAGCAGATCCATGATCAATCTTTAGTTGCTCTGCGCGGCTGAGAGGGACTTTGAGGCCGTAAGCCAGATCATTCGAAAGATGGTCGCCCCCGACTGCAATAACGCCCGTATGTTTAATGATGCCATTGGAGTAAACAACAAACTCCGTCGTGCCTGCACCGATGTCAATGACGAGGCTGCCCATTTCCTTTTGATGATTATTGAGGAGGGCGAGGGAGGAGGCGAGACCGCTGAAGACGACATCCTCGATTTCAAGTTGTAAGTTTTTAACTGCTCGGATCGGGTTTTGCAGTCGGTTCAAATTCCCATGGACCACATGGACATCCACCGCGACACTCGCTCCGAACATTCCCACTGGATTGACAATTCCATCCTGTCCATCGACGAGGAAAAGTTGACGGATGACATGGAGGACTTTGTTCTCGGCGGGGAGATTAATCGCTCGCGCGTTTTTGATTACATCCTGAACGTCGTCGTCAGTGATTTCTCGATCGTTCGAGACAACCGGATGGAATCCTCGATTGTTCAAACCCCTGATATGGCCTCCGGTTACACCGAGGTAGACGCTGCGGATTTCGGTGTCGGCCATTTGTTCGGCTTCGACGATGGCGTTGCGAATATCCTCACCAGCAAGGGTGGCGTCCACGACCTCTCCTTTGCGCACACCGCGCGATTTCGATTGGCCAACTCCCACAATGTTCAGGCCGCCGGAGTCATTGATTTCGCCAACCACGGCGCAGACTTTGGAGGTGCCGATATCCAACCCAACGACGATCGGAGTGGTTTCAAACATGTTTTTTCCTTGATGAAAGCGGAGTATTTAGCTTGGTTTTTTGAGATGGAGATTGGCTGGTATCAAGCCATTTAAGTGGCACGTAATTCTGGACTGCTAGATCGAGGGAGCCGATCACCTTGGAATTCTTGGTCCCCCATTCGTGAACCGTTTGCCAGCGTTGAAGTTGAGGCTCAAGGTTTTGAGTGGCGAAAATAATCTCACTCCCTTGTTCAGTTGTTACTCGGAGAGTGTGCGGGTTTCCTACGTCGATCGAGAGAACATCTACACGGGTGGAGAGGGAGGTTTTGTCGAATTCGATGACCCATTTCAAAGCGGCTTGGGCTTGTGGCAGGGTGATCCTTTGGCCAATGGGCACATCCGTGGCCCGGAGTCCTATCAAAGAAGCGAGAGGCCGTTTGGCAAGTTGGGTAACGCTTTGTGTTGCACTCGAGATGTGTGGCATGACATAGCCCTCAGCATCTAGGTAGAGCACGTGGGACTCGAGGAGTTGTTCAGGGCCAGTGGTGCGATAGAGACAAACTTGGGCAATCGGAACACGTTCGCTGATGCGGAGTTGGATTTCCGATGGTGGGCGGCGAATGACGGATGCACTTTGAATGGATGGGACGAGCATTAGCTGTCGTTGCACTCTCGAAAGATCCACCGACATGAGATTCTCACCCTTCTTCACACCGGCCCAACTTTGAATGAGGTCCGCTGGCAGCACTCCATCCGTCAGCACCACGATTTGCTGCACTGTCAGTGCGGGGTTCGAATAAATGAGGCGTTCCATCGCGAAACCCCAACCCTTCCACAGCAAGAAACCGCAGAGCAGGAGCAACGTGGCACCCGCGAGGGATAGTCCTAAAAGCCTAGATCCGACGCTGTGAGGCCCTTGGGAACGCAACTTCACGTCGAGCAGTTGTGATCGTTCGTTCCGGCGATTTTTATTTTTTTGGAACCACATTTTCAACTCCTTCGAGCAAGGGCGAGATCGATCATTTTTTGACAGAGCTGCGGGTAATTAATTCCAGCAGCTGCGGCAGCTTTCGGGAACAGGCTAGTCTCTGTCATGCCAGGGAGCGTGTTTACCTCGAGGACGACGGGATCACCGTTCGCTCGAACCATGATATCCACTCGGCCATAATCCCGCCCCCCGACAGCCCTAAAAGCGTTTAACCCAGCTTGTTGAACTGCTGCCGTGATTTCAGGCGATAATGGAGCCGGGCAGAGGTATTCGGTGGCACCGCTAGTGTATTTGTTGGTGTAATCGTAAGCTCCTTGCTTAGGGCGGACCTCGACGATTGGCAATGCACGATTGTCGAGGATCGCAACTGTTGTTTCACGACCGATGACGCGTTCCTCCACCAAGACCTCAGTATCGTGTTCGAGTGAGCGACTCAATGCTTGGAAAAGGGTATCCCGATGATCGACAAACTGGAGACCAACGCTTGATCCTTGTCGAACGGGTTTTGCAACGACAGGAGGGCAGAGATGGGATGGCCACGATGATGTAGGGTTTTGAAAAACTGCGAACGGAGCTGTAGGCACCTTGGCCGCCACGAAGGCTTTTTTAGCCAATACTTTATCGAAAGCGACACGACTCGATTCGGAATTGCATCCGGTGTAAGGAATTTTTAGAACGTCGATTTCGGACTGAATGATTCCATCTTCACCGTAAGTCCCATGAAGGGCGAGAAAAACTACCTCGGTGGGAGCAGGCAAAGTCCACAGGGTTTTTTGTGGGTCAATCTCGAAGACTGTATGACCCAACCCACGCAGGGCACTCGCGACGGCAGCCCCGCTTCGGAGCGAGACCTCGCGTTCCGAAGATCGACCGCCTAGCAACACAGTGATAACGCGCTTTTCCATCATGGACTGTGCTCGAAGGGTTTGTTCACCCCGACGATTTGCACCTCGGTTTCGAGGCGAATACCGCGTTCGGTTAGTGCTTTTTGTTGAATCAACTCGATTAGACTGAGCACATCCTGAGCACTCGCTCGGTCTTTATTTACAATAAAATTCCCGTGGAGATCGGAGACCATCGCTCCCCCGATTCGTTTTCCCTTTAGGCCCAATTCTTCGATTAATTTTCCGGATGGAATCGTGGTTGGATTTTTAAAAATACAACCAGCACTGGGCTCAGGGGGTTGGGATTTCCACCGTTTTTGACTGCCCTCGTTCATGCGAGTTTGGATTGCTTCTGAAGTGTCAGGAACCGCTTTTAGAGTCGCGACTAAGGCAATATGGGTTTCGAAGAAGGGGCAATGTCGATAATTCGATGGAATCTGATCTGAATCCAAAGTGTTTATTTCACCGCCTAGCGTCATGAACCGTATGGCGTGAGTGATCCCGAACATCGCTCCACCCATGGCACCGGCGTTCATTCTCAGGGCCCCTCCAATGGAGCCTGGGATCCCTTCGAGAAATTCCAACCCTGACAGCTGATGGCGCCGTGCCTCGATGGCGACCTGTTTCAACCGTGCGCCAGCACCGCAGATCAATTGTTGGCCTTCGATCTTTATTTGTGAAAACTCAGGTTGGTTGAGGCGGAGGACTAG
>SXQI01000271.1 GCA_005793025.1 Verrucomicrobiales bacterium | reverse complement strand
TGATCGGCAGTGGACTCATGTGGCGGCCACATGGAACGCAGCGACGCACGAGTTCATTTTTTACATTAACGGGGAGACCACGCCTGAGGACGTCCGGAGCTACCCAAATGTTTCGGGATTGGTATTGAATGACGGCCCGCTCGAAATTGGCCGCCAAAGTCCGGATGACTGTCGGTGTAATGGGTTCGAGGGAATGTTGGCTGAGGTTCGGTTGTCGAATTACGCAGTTGATGCGGACAAGATCACACTCGATATGAACAGCGGATTGGTGAACCCGGTATTCTCGCCATTACCGATCGAAGTGGCGGAACCGGAACCCGTTTCTCCTCCA
This sequence comes from Verrucomicrobiales bacterium, assembly GCA_005793025.1. Classification (GTDB taxonomy): domain Bacteria; phylum Verrucomicrobiota; class Verrucomicrobiia; order Limisphaerales; family SXQI01; genus SXQI01. The sequence goes on along the minus strand of SXQI01000271.1, from coordinate 9,064 downwards.
GGGGTTGAGGTGCCTTGGCCAGGGCCTGAAATCGTAGAACCAACCTTGGTCAATCTACCGACCATGGAAGTTTTGGATCCGACACTGCTCATACAATCTCAAGAAAACGGATTAGTGGCCCATTGGAAGATGAATGAAGGCGCGTCAACTCCTAATGATTCGGGTCCCAACTGGCTCTACGGCTGGAACGGGCCCGGAGTATCATGGGAAACTAATAGATCACTCCTCAACGGACAGGTTCCCAATGCCCTGAGGTTTACGAGGACTTATAAAGAATGGGTTTATTTTGATACCAACACCTGGGTGGGTGGCATGGTTCTGACCACGAACGGAGCTCCATACTTTCAAGCTTACAATTCACCCGTTTTCAATAGCATGAGCGGAGATTTTTCGATCGAAGCTTGGATTTATTTAGAAGGGTTGGAGAATTCGACGATCATCGACAAAGGGAGTTCCAATTTTACCTTCCAAGCAAAACAAACCGGCAACAGTTTTGGTGGGCTATCCTTTTATAACCAAGCTTTTGGTTCGTGGATTCACAGCACAAGACCATTGCCTGACCGCCAATGGACTCATGTCGCTGTCACTTGGAACACTCAAGGACATGAATTCAAGTTTTACGTTAACGGACAAACTACGGAGGAGGATACAAAGAGCTTCCCCAATGTCTGGGGCTTGGTGTTGAACGAAGGACCGTTAACTATCGGTCGCCAAAGTCCAGATGACTGCAGGTGTAACGGTTTCGAGGGAATGTTAGCGGGGGTGAAGCTATACAAAGTGGTTCGACACCCTGACCAGATCGCAGCTGATTATCGCCCGCTGATGAGCTTCCCACCTCAGGGGGTAATTGCAGAGCCGGTCTTGGTGGCAAACCCTACCTTCATTCCTTGGCCTATGTGGGTCTCCGAGCCAACTTCCGTGGTTCCCGAGCCGGAGTTGGTGACCGAACCTTCAGGCCAATGGCCAGAATATCCGTATCCCGTCGTTTATCAACCTGGAGAGGTTGCTGAACCTACGGTGGTCGTGGTCGCCCCTGTAGCGGTTGTGGTTTATCCAGAGACTTTGGTTTCTCATCCAGGAGCAGATGTGCCGCGACCTCTAGCCGTTTCCCCACCTGCTGCAGTGATTGAACAACCCGATGTTGTGAATCCTCCAACCCAGGTGTTCACGCAACCTGCAACGGTTCCTTCACCGGCTGCTGTTGTGAACCAACCGGCATTGGTGGCGAAACCGGTGGATCCAGGTGTTCCTGTTGCTATCCCAGCTCCGGGATCAGCAGTCCTAGCTGCCGTGGTAGTAATAGCTCCGACAGAAGCAGTGGTCGCACCACCTGCGTTGCCGGGATGGCCTGAAGGTTTCGATGGTCCACAGGTGGTCTCGGAAAATGTGGTAGTGGGACAGCGGATTGAACCGCCCACGGGTGAATTAGGTTCATCTGGAAGTTATTTTGCGGGCTACATACGCAAAGAAAATGGGACGTCGTTCCATCCAACAGCTTATAGGGATCCTTTCGTTGTTGGGTTTGATGTTGCTAATCAAGGAGCGATTATCCCCGTCAACGCCATCCCTGGCCAAAACAGGCTGGAAGTTTGGTGGTTTCGTGTCAATGCGATGAACGAGATCAGGAATGCGGTAAACGATTTTGGCACGGTTCATTGGCCGTCGGTTATTGGCCGATACACGCTGAATTGGCCTGTTGGAGGCGATGAAATCGTGCTCGCGAACAATGAAGGAAGTGGCGTGTTGGTCAGTTTGCAGGCTAAAGGGACGATCTATACGCAAAACGATCCCGAGAAGGATGGATATAACCCGAATGAGGAACACGCGTTGATGCACGACGGGCAAGCTTACGCCCTTCGGGATGATCTCAACTTGACTCAGACCAACACCCCGCCAGTTTTGCGGACACCGCGAGTAACCTATTCCTCCGAGCCTTTCGTCTTACTGGATTACATCGAATCGGACGGCCGTCCTGCGTTACGGACTTTCAGGGTGCTGAGGGAGAAACCTGAGGCCGGCGAGTTGTTTGATTATGTGGTAATGGCTGGAGGAAATGACAATCGATCTGGAGCGGGTCAGATATTGCAGGCTCCGAAGCCACTGCCGTTCCTACCGCCTCCAGTGGATCATACCAGAACGAATTTGCTGAGTCGGACAAATTATAACGCGGAACCAGTCGGAACTGTTGGTGACTTACCTCCCAATTGGACAGCTAGCATGGCGTTGACTTACTCCAACTACAACAAGTTCACTTTCGAGGATCGGAAGCACAACTTTTGGGTGGTTCGTGGGTTGCACGATGGACTGCCCGCACTCGAAGCGGGGGTCTATCGCGCCAACCGACAAATATTCGAGACGAATCTGCCTGCGGCATTCGCAGTGGTAGGGCTTCCCTTCACCAATACCTTCCATGCCTCCCGAATGTCCGATTCCTTAATCGTAACGACAAGTAGTTCTAATCCGTTGCCGCTTGGCTTGAATTTGCAAGGTGTAACCTTGGCAGGTATTCCCACAACGGCCGGGAGGCATCAACTGGAATTTGTAATTTCGGATAATGGAGATGGAGCTTCTGTAAGAGTGACGATGGCACTCGAGGTGTTTGCCGCCGGAACGGGTTACGTGCAAGCCCAGTCCCCGATGAACGTGACCCGTTTAACCAGTTCGGGAAGGAACGCAGTTTATAGCGATCGGCCGCCATTCCTCGCCGCCGCGCCAGTGGCGACAAACTCGTTTACGATGCGGTTTTATTACAAAACACAGGAGGGCTTTGCATGGCCACAGCGGCATCGAACGAATGCTCTCGCAGTGGGAACCATCGTCCCCTATTTGAGGGGAATCGGTTTGGATGGGACCTATACCGGAAGTGCGGATAGTTCGTCCACCGAATCGCTTGGGATCGTGTATCGTCCCGTTTGGCCCGGTAATCCACCGACGCTCCAGTATGGGGAGACCTTAACCACGCCGAAGAATCAGAAACCGGAGCTTCGCGGGCAGACTAGTGCTCAGATTTTATACCAACAGGCAATTGCAAAAACTATCACCAATCCGAAGCCGGCAGTGACGCTGCATGATCCGACGCGGGAAAAAGAGTTTCCTTTTTCGACTAATGAGCATGGGTTGAAGAGGATCCCCAGCGGAGTTCGAACGGAATACTATCAAGGAAAAACTTATTTTCCGAATTTGCCACCTCATCTCGCGAGCCGAGTGTTTTTTGATCCGAATCGTGGTGGGGCAGGTCATTTGGTGGTCAGAGGAGAATTTAAGGACGAAGTTTTAGGCGAAGACTACCTGATGCTGAATGTGTTGAGAGGCGGTGATCTTGCGGCAGTCAAAGGGCTCTGCCCACCTCAACCAGCCGATCAAAAACTTTTGTGGGATGGTGCTGTGGATAACCTTACCACGGCTGTCCATACTTATTACGAGAATCCCCTAGTGCCTGGGACGTTTATTACCAGTGATGAGTCCACTTTTCGAAGAAATTCGGGGATAGGGGAGTTACCGGAGGTGTCGCACAGCGACACGGCGGTGGATAGTTATGCGCTGAGCGCGAGCGGGCCGGGCACTGGCTACGTCACAATGATCGTTGGAAATGGCCGGGCTTTCACACCTGAAGGCGATCTTATCACGGTTTATGTGCTTAAGGTTGATGGGTCGCTTTATCCGGGTGAGATGAAAATAGTCCCCTCTGCCAACCCCTTGAGCGAGTTGGTTTCGTTCCAGCATTCTGCCGACCTTGCAGGAAGATTCGACGAATATGAATATGAGTGGAAGATGAACCCGCCGGTGGATGGGGCTCATCCGAGCTTGGATGACACGATGAGCCGGTATCAACCCTTGACAATGGGAACTAACTTGCCGCGATACACACTGGGGGGAAGTGGAGTTCAGGCGTTGGTGGATAATTATGTCGTCATGCGTTATCGCCCGATGAATCCGCTGCACCCGCTTTACCAGAACAGTCCGGCGGCGAGTGCGACCAACTGGTCGACTTGGACAGCTCCGGCACTGGCCGAGGGTTGGATCAAACGAGTGTTAGCAGGAATCAACCCATTCGCGCAACGAGTGACGGATCTATTCAGTCACGGGGTGAACACAGACGCCAATATCCTGACTTCCGCAGGAAAACGGTGGGAAGGCGATATCGCACTTAATCTGGCGAATATGAACAACGTCGGGCTGATCGAGGTGTATGAGACCGTTTTGCGGCGTGGGCGTGGGTTGAGCATCGACGCTGGAATCAATTTTGGGCCTGCGAACGATGCACTTCTGCTAGCCGCAGGGTATCTGAACGATCTTTACATGATGGTAGGGAATGAAGCTCACGCGGATGCTGCGAATCCGACCATCGGAATTGGGACTAAAGACCAAGCTTACGGGGACATTGCCACTGCCCTATTCTCGTTCAAAGGGCAGTTACCGACTTTGTTGGAAGAGGAATTAGCCTTGTTAAGGGGTAGGGATGACGTGCTCCAACCCGGTGTTCAGATTTCTCCAGTCTATAACCGGTTAATCTGGAATTACACCCGAGGTATCGATTCAGGCGAGGTGATTTACGCTCTGAATTACAACATATTGGACCAGAATACCGATGGCAAGGTGGATGCTGCCGATGCTGCTAAACTGTTTCCACAGGGTCACGGAGATGCTTATGGTCATTACCTAACAGCGACCAAGGGTTACTATTCCCTACTGTTAAATGATAAATTTGACTGGGTGCCACGGAGCGAGGCCGTAAACGTGCTTGGAAAACCAGTGTCTGTGGATTATCTGGACGAGCGAAAATTCGCGAGTTCTGCGGCCGCAGTGGCGCGCACTGGACGTCAGATTTTTGACCTAACGTGGAGGCAGGCTTATTCTCCAGGATCGGAAGGTGGATGGAACCACTTCTCGCAGACGAGACAATCGACTCGGACTGTGCTCTATGGCACTAACACCCAACATATTGTGCGCCACTGGGGGGCGGATCAATGGGCTTCGAGAACCGTTCAAGGGGCGTTCTTTAACTGGGTCGTCGGGAATGCAATCCTGCCGGATGTGGATCGAGATCCCAGCCATGAGGGAATTCAAAAAATCGAAAGAAGCACGGTGCCAGAATTGGCGGAATTGCCGACAACCGCCGCAGATCTGCAGACCGCACTGGACAACGCCGAGGGTCGGTTAACCCCGCTAGGGTTGGTGGAAGGAAGTTTGGCATTTGATATTAACCCGCTGAATGTGGTCGGGAATGATCCTCAGACCCACTTCGACCAGATCTACGCTCGAGCCACTGCCACACTGAACAATGCCGTTTCATCCTTTGATGATGCGAAGGATGTGACGCGGTTGATGCGGTCTGAGCAGGATAGCTTGGCGGAGCTTCAGTCCAGCGTTGCTCAGCAAGAGTTGGCTTACAACAATTCGTTGATCGAACTCTATGGTACGCCTTACACCGACGATATCGGCCCCGGCAAAACCTACTCCCAAGGTTATTCGGGACCAGATTTGATTCATTACAACTACACGGATCAACCGGAGCGATTTGCCTCTAGTCATTTGGGGCTAGGAACCAACTACACCGTCTCGGTTGACATTCAAAACCTCCCAAGCACTTGGATGGACGCCGTCAATAATACGTTCGGTGCTTTCGAAGCAAATCCATCCACTGATAAGCAAGTCTCGATTACTATTAATAGTCAGACTCCGTTTGCGAAACCTGGACTTTGGTCTGGCAGGCGAGCGTCGCCTGGCGCGATTCAACAAAGCATCTCAGAATTCACCGCAGCTCGAAATCGGCTCTATCAAAGCCTCGATGATGCAAGTGGCGGGAAGGATCACTTGGTGAAATCGGTCAATATGTTCAACGCGCAAGCGAGGATTCTTGGGTTGATGAAGGCCAATGACCACGCGATCGCGAATACGGAGCAGGACATCAATTCAAAAACGGGAACGATGGAGGCTCAAGTGAATTGGATTAATTTGAGTGCTGAGATCGCTTCAAGTATTGCAGAAGGGATGGCTGCAGAGATCCCCACCACATTTATTGCGGGTCTAGCTGCTGGTGGAGATGTTACCCGTCCGGCTGCGGGGGCCGTGTATCTCATAGGTCAGATAGCGAAGAATGCACTGCTTACGTCAGCGGCTGGCGTGATTCAGGCTGGAAATAATCAAATTATTGATTATCAGTCGAATCTGCGTGATCTGGTGAAGGCTAACTCCAATTACCAACTTGATTTGGAATTGAAGAACGCCGTGTTCATGCTGGAAGAAGAGTTGTCGGCATACCAATCCAATTTGTGGAGTATCAATGAACGGTTGAGAGAATTGGACGATGCGGAACGGGCGTATCGCTCCTTAGTTGCTCAAGGGGATCGTCTCCAGATTGAACGGCAGGTCTATCGTCAACGAGCTGCTGCAGTCGTCCAAGGGTTCCGAACACGGGATGCGGGCTTCCGGATATTCCGTAATGAGAAGCTAGAACGTTACAAAACACTCTTCGACCTGTCAGCACGTTACGCCTATTTAGCAGCCACTGCTTATGATTACGAGACGGGCTTGCTGAATACCTCCAAGGGGAGATCCTTCGTTAACCGGATCGTCAGCTCTCGCGCCCTTGGCGTCGTGAAAGACGGTTCGCCCCAATATGCAGGCAGTAATACGGGTGATCCAGGCCTTTCTAGTGCATTGGCGGAGATGAAAGCCGATTGGGATGTGCTCAAAGGCCGATTGGGATTCAACAATCCCGATACCTACGGAACCACCGTTTCGCTGCGAAGAGAAAAGTTGCGAATTCTCCCGGGAACAGAAGGGGATGCAACTTGGCAAGATGTCCTGAACGGAAGCCGACGGGACAACTTGTTGGATGATCCGGATATCCGCCGGCACTGTCTCCAGATTGATTTGGGTGACGGACTGCCCGTGCCAGGAATCGTGCTCTCGTTTAGCACCACGGTGGATGCGGGAAAAAATCTGTTCGGACGTCCTCTGGCAGCAGGAGATCAGGGATTTGATGTCAGCTCGTTTGCCACCAAGATCTTTGGAATGGGTGTGGTTCTGGAAGGTTATCGAGGGATGAATAATCCTGAATCGAACGGCCCGGTGATCGACGGAACGGGCGGCGTTTCTCCGACCGAACCTTCATCACTCGATCCCAAAGCACTCGCAGGCACTCCCTACGTTTATCTAATCCCCGTAGGTGTTGATTCCATGCGGAGCCCGCCTCTGGGAGACCAATCCAAAATACGAAGTTGGAACGTGAATGACGTCGCGATTCCCTTGCCGTTCAATATCAGTGGATCCGAATTTTCGACCAAGAAACTATACCAATCAGCAGAGTCCCTCTCGGAGCCGCTGTTTGCAGTGCGCAAGCACCAAGCCTTCAGACCAGTTTCAGAAGTTTCGTATTTTAATCCAGGTGCCATCGGGGGAACCCTCCAAATCAGCCAGTTTACGAACCGCCGATTGATCGGACGCAGCGTGTGGAACAGTCACTGGAAAATCGTCATCCCAGGCCGAACCCTGCTGAATGATTCCAAGGAAGGGCTCAAACGGTTTATCAATACAGTTTCGGATGTGAAGTTGCACTTTGTCACTTACTCCTACTCAGGAAACTAGACCTTAAATACTGCACTTTATGAATGTTTTCAGAAGTTCTTTGAGCAAAGTTATTGGGTGCGGGCTTTTGTTGGTGCCGATTGCAGCATGGGCATTTCCGCCTGCGCCGCATCACCTTTTTTATGGGAAGGTGAGGGATGAATTTGGAGCACCGATCAACGTCCCCGGCGCGGAAGTCGTTTTAGCAAGTGCATCCGGCAAACAGATCAGAACACAGATCATCGATGGCCTCGAGGCAGGGGTGAGTTACCGCCTAGCGGTCGCCATGGATGCCGGGTTAACCACCGATCTATATAAAGCGACAGCAATGCGCCCAACCATGCCGTTCCAAATCCAAGTCGTCATCGGAGGAGTGACGAATTTGCCGATCGAATTGAAGGGGAAATTTGCAACCATGGGCCAACCGAGTCGTCGGACGTTGATGGATCTGACCTTGGGTGTGGATAGTGATGGGGACGGTTTGCCCGATGCTTGGGAACGGATGATCAACCCGGACATAACGAAGGTCAACTCAGGCGATGATTCCGATAGCGATGGATTATCAAACGCCCAAGAGTATCTGGCAGGAACCTACGCCTTCGACGCGGAGGATGGCTTCACACTCGCGATCACAGGGATGACAGAGACTGGCGCGACGATGAAGTTCTTAGCAATCAGCGGACGCACCTACACCCTGCTGGCCTCGGAAGATTTGAAGACGTGGACCCCGACCCAATTCCGGATACCCAGCGAAGGCACCCAATCCTCCTTAAGACCAAGCTACCGAGCAACCGACGTCCGCCCGGTGGAGCTAGAAGCCTCCATCGACCCCACCAAACCCACCCCAAAATTCTTCAAACTCCTCGTGCAGTAACCAGCGCGATACACCTGACAGCAATTCGTCCGATTCGGATTAGGCTCTGTCCACTACTGCTATCGACGAACAATTTATAATTCCTTTTTGTTTGTGTCATCTCAGAGAGCTGACCAATCGAGAAAACCGGACGGGAACCTGATCATTGTGCAAGGCGAGACACATACAACGCGACTCGGGGTGAGACTCTCACACCAAAGTTGGATCGATGGGGCAAAGTAGCACTTAGCTGCCAACGGCGTCCACGTCGCACTCGTAGCTCAAACTGAGCGAGCTTACGTTGCGGATCAGATGGTTGCAGGTTTAAGTCCTGATCGAAGAATCGCTTCGCTATCAATTACTTACGAACGAAAACGAAAAGATCAAAAAACGTGCTTTGCCAATACTCTGCCAATTCTTTGGCCGTGCTTCCGGTTTCTCCAAAAGCCCGCGACCGTGACGAAAGAGAGTTTCTCTCGGTTTGTTTGACCAGTTGAAGCGGTGAACCTTAATCCGGCGGTTGAAAGGCGAAGTTCCGCCCGATTCGAAGGATAGAATTCCATTTCGGTCCTTGATTTGACTTCACGTTCACCACGGGCGGCCCTTTTCAACAGGTATCTGTCAACGTGGCTGGGGCAGACC
>SXQI01000270.1 GCA_005793025.1 Verrucomicrobiales bacterium | reverse complement strand
CCCGGGCTGCAAGCTCCGTTGTTTAGGCGAACCCAACACAATGGTCTTCCCTCCAAGATCCGCACAGAAATCGACCAGATGACCAAAATACTCCGACGTGCGGTTCCGGATTTGTGGGTCGGGATGGGTCAAGTGCAACCCTTCGGTGTGTGCGAGCACCCAATGGATCCCGGTGATCGCGATCCCCTGCCTTTCCGCCAATTCACGCCAGCGTTGGCGTTCCGTTTTTGAAACGTCCACAACCGATTTGGCGGCGGTGAACGGAGCAATCTCGATCCCCTCATACCCGACTTGGGCAACAAAAGGGATCACATCCTCGAATTTCCAACCTTGGAAAATCTCATTGCAGATGGCGAATTTCATACCGCGCTTCAACCCATTTACCACCCTACCAGCGGAGTTCGCCGGGAAGAAATTCGTTGATCAAATCCTCGTAAAACGGACGCAACTTTTCCACATCCGGTTTCTCATGACTCTTGGTGTAGAGATCGTAAGGATTAAATTTCCGAACCCATTCCATCAATCGACGATCCTCGTCGGTTAGGAACAGATCATATTCGCCCTCGCGGTGCACTGGATAACAAGAGTGATAACGAATCATCGCCAAACCCTCCGCAGGAAGCCGGTCTTTCACCACCTGATAGAGATACTCGTCGTGCCCCCATGAAAGGTTCACCTTGTCTAGTCCGCAGCCCTCTTCGTAAATCCCTAGCGGAGTCTGGAACCGAGGATTCTGAGAATCTGGGTTTGCTTCAAAGAATTTTGGAAAAACAATCTTGTTAGAAAAAGCGCAACCGACAGGGAATGTATCCCCAACAACCGCCCATTGCGGTTCACCAAACAAGCACAGGATCTTCCCAAGGTCATGGATCAACCCCGTGAGAATGAACCAGCGCGGATGCCCATCGCGACGAATATGTTCTGCTGTCTGAAGCAGATGTTGGAGCTGGGAAAGATCCGTGTCCGGATCACTCTCATCGACCAAGGTATTGAGAAATTCCATCGCCTGCCAGACGGTCATTTTCTTTCGTTCCAACTTCAGAAAATCTGCCCGCTTAGCTTGCCCGAAATCGTAGCTTTGGAATTGGTGATTCAACCGATAAAACTCCCGGACTGTGGGCCGAGCATCCAGTTCGTAATTCCGAAATTCAGACTCCTTTTTATTGGGGTCGGTAGCTTGGAACGCTGGCTTGTCCTCCGTGGGCTGAGATCCCTCTGGATAACGTTCTTTGAGAAAATCCTCCCATTCCTCAAGGTTTTCCAAGGGATTGGGGTTCGGAGTGGCGTTCTGCATAAAATGTTACCGGTTAAAAATCCGAATTAACATGATCCGTTAACCCCCATTTTGCAAGCTCAGCCTGCCGCCAAAACTGGCGTCACCAAGTCTCGAAAAGGCTTAAAATGGAAAAATTCCCCCGCTCTGAACCATTCATCGAAACTCGCCGATCCTGCTAAAGATCATTGAGGGCAACTACAGTTCGACCGACTCGACCGACTCGTAGATTGCTTCGATATTCTTCGAGGAAATTCGGAACTGGCTGCGATGCTTGGACTGCGGATTTTCGGTGGAAGCTCTTTCCAATTTTATGCCCGGGTCGTAGTAAACCTGACCTGCTGCCAGTGCTTTGAGGAGGCGCAACGAATCGGTGCCTTGCGCAAGTCTCACTTTGTGTCCATAAGAATACTGCCTCTGAGGAATAACCCTCGATTGCGAAGGAACATAGACGGCCTTGTTGTGCTTCTTGGCCCAATGTTCAAACAGCCCACTGAAAGCCCAACCCGCTGCAATCGCTCCTGATTTCGTAACAAGCGCGATGCAGCCATTAGCATCGGATATCTTGCCAGTCTCCGCATTATAACCCTGCGACTCTAGCATCAGTTGTGTTGTGGAGTGTCGTTCGCCAACCCGATGGACGCCGCCAAAATTGAGGCGGTCCTCACGCCCTTTTTTGTCTGGATAACCGAACTTGCGGACGAACTCCGCCATGCCGTGTTCCCTATAAAAACCGATGTTAGGTTCAGGCGTCATCAGGGTGATTGCCCCGCCAGAATCCGGTCTATCAAAACTAGCAACCGAATGCTGTTTGATCTCCCAACCGTGGAAATCGGGTTCAGACTGGCTGTTCTTGGGAATTCCGAATTCCGCTTCCAACGTGAACCCACCGCAATTTTGTGCCATGCAGGGATTTATTGTACCGTTGGAATGAAGTTGTTTTGAATCAATCCATCCTCGACCGTGGATTCGCTTCAATTCCGCGAGCAATTTCGACCTAGCTTCGTCCGCACGAGGAATCCTAGGTCGTGCCACTTCTGCAAACACACCCTGATTCGGCTCGAGTTGCAGGGCCTGATACTCTGCCGCAATTTCGGAACCGGGACCGGCAACAAACCCCAAAATGTGCCGCTCTTTTGTTACTCCGAGGAAAAGGATTCGCCCCTTGATCCTGCCAGCCATTAAGGCGGAAGGTGCATCCTTGCATCCACTCAGGAATCCAGAGAATCGGATCTCGGGGTATTGAGGATAGAGAATCAACTGAGCATTGGGTGCATGCGCAACCTGACCGTCCGATTTGAGCCAGCCAAATCGTAACCCTGCCTTGAAGATCGGATTCTTGGGGCTGCTATCAGGGACGATTCCTGTGTTCGGAAACAAATTCAGAGCCTGAAAGCCTGGGCCGAAATACACCTGATTCTTTGAGTTGTCATTTTCCGCGAGCGCCTTGGCGTAGAGGGTTGTTCCTCCAGCCTGAGTAAACAACCTTTTGAGTTGAGTCAGGTTCACGCTTCAAACCTTTCTTTTGGGAGGTGGTTTTAGGTAGCTAACTGGGGTTCGCGTCCGTTTTGGTAAACTTACCGTGGTGAGGTTGTCCCCCACGAGCACCAAGTCAGGCCGAGCGTGGACAGGCCGGTTCATGGTTTTGACAACGGCCCTTGCGATACCTTCGACCACTGGCACAACGACGGAATTCCCGAACTGCCGGTAGGCCTGCGTGTCTGAGACTGGAATAACCATGTCCGATGGGTAGCCCATTAACCTCGCACACTCACGCGGTGTGAGCCGTCGGGGGTTTTTATCCGGCCCTTGAGAAATCAAAATCTCGGAGCCATCCTTGTGATAACGCGCGCTCAGTGTTCGGGCGATATCGTTACCATCAACCAAACCAAAACCGAAACCATTACCTGCAGCTTTGTGT
>SXQI01000269.1 GCA_005793025.1 Verrucomicrobiales bacterium | reverse complement strand
TTCTTGAGAACAATGACTGCTGGACTATACTTAGTCCACTCTGTGCCCAGAGGCGAAGAAACGCCTTTGTTCTCGATTTACCCTTCGTTTAACAATCCTTCAACAAATGAATTCGAACATAGTCGCGGTGATTGGATTGGGTTATGTGGGGCTGCCATTGTCGCTGGCGTTGGCACGCGCAGGCGTTCGGGTTCTGGGGTTGGATATCAACGAGAACACGGTGCGGGAATTGAATGCTGGTCGAAGTTTCATCAGGCACATTACTGCGGAGGCCGTGGCGGAGCAGGTTGGGCGGAAGCATTTCGAGGCGACCACCGATTTTTCTAGGATCAGGGAGGTAGAGGCGGTTGTGATCTGCGTCCCGACGCCGTTGAATAAAAACCGCGAACCCGATATTTCGTTCATCATCAAGACGGGCGAAACCATCGCACCTTTTCTCAATCAAGGAATGCTTGTCGTCCTAGAATCGACAACCTACCCGGGAACGACGGATGAGGATTTGCTCCAAGTATTGGAAAAAGGTTCTGGGCTGAAAGCTGGCACAGATTTTCATCTCGCATTCTCACCCGAAAGGGAGGACCCGGGCAACCCGGCGAGTAAGGTCAGCGATATCCCCAAGGTGGTAGGGGGGTTGACACCCAAGTGTGCGGAGAAGGCGGCGGCACTTTACGGCCGGGCGGTCAAAACGGTTGTTCCGGTCTCATCGTGTCGGGCGGCGGAAGCGACCAAGTTGCTCGAAAATATTTTCCGCAGCGTGAACATCGCCTTGGTGAATGAATTGAAGGTGGTTTACGAAGCCATGGGAATTGATGTTTGGGAGGTGATCAACGCAGCGAAGACCAAGCCTTTTGGGTTCATGCCGTTTTATCCGGGGCCTGGTTTGGGTGGACATTGCATTCCAATTGATCCCTTTTATTTGACGTGGAAGGCGCGCGAATACGGACAAAACACGCGTTTCATCGAGTTAGCAGGCGAGATCAACACATCAATGCCAAAGTTTGTAGTTAACCGCGTGGGAGAGGCCTTGAACTCCAAGAAAAAATCGATCAATGGCAGCAAAGTGTTGCTCATCGGCTTGGCCTACAAAGCAAACGTGGATGACATGCGAGAATCTCCTACATTTGTGTTGATGGAGTTGTTAGAGCGGCGTGGAGCTGTGGTTGCCTATTATGATCCCCACGTCCCGGTGATTAGACCTACCCGTGAACATGCTATTTACACAGGCCGTCAATCGGTTCCATGGGAGAAGGAATCAATTTCCATGTATGACGCTGTAGTCATTTCAACGGCGCATGATGCAGTGAATTATCGAGAACTATTGGAATGGGCTCCGATCATCGTGGACACGCGCAACGCGATGTCCGGATTGGGCGGGGCGCAGGGACAAGTTTGGAAGGCGTGAAGTTGCCGCTAACTGGCTGCCGCACAGAGTATTACTGATCTCGTCAAGCGAACCTGCATTGATCTTTTTTGCCTAAGTGATCAAGTAGCCGAAATCGCAATCGAATAGGCATTCGTTAGCAGTTTCACGTTCGGAACCCTCGTCAAATTGTGGGCGGTTTTGAACGTCATATCTCCCTGAATTCGCTAGTTTTTGGCCCCAGATTCCACATCAGCCAATTCGCAACACCATGGGCGAAGCATTGATTTAGGTCAAAAATACGTAGTTTTTTTCTACGTATTTATTCCTTTTGATTTTTTATCATCTAGGTGCGCTAATCTGGAGGATCCAATTTATTTAGTATGAAGGGTCTGTTGGCGTTATTTCTAATTAACCTGACCTTGTGGCAGGCGGTTGCGGAAGGTCCTCGCGTAAAATGGGGTGGACTTCTGTTTCGTGGCAAGTCGGCGGATCGGGAGAAGTTATATCCAGTCCTGAGCAAACCTGAAGTGACTGATCGTCTCCAAAATGCATTGGCGAGCGCGATGAAGCAAGTATCTCGTCAGGATTGCTCCGTCTTGGTTGGGGAGAAATTCGAATTGTCTTCGGGAGACAGTTTGGTTTTGGGATGTGTCATCGAGGACGAGGACACGTTGGTCGCAAAAGTAATTGGGGAAAACGGGGATGAGTATTACGGCCAAGTAACGATCGCTGCCTCGCTCGTTGTTTTTGATTTTAAACAAGGGGTTGTCATCTCGAGTTCCATCGTGTCATCACTGATGGAATTTGGGAAGGATCAGGTCTTAAAGTTACCTCCAACCACTGAACAAATTGATGCGTTTGTAGGAAAACTTGTTTTCGGCCCTTTCGAGAGCGAAGTCGATCTGGTGTCTCGAGTAAAAGTTTCGATGGTGACTATTCCTATCAAGGAGAAAGCAAATTTTGGTCGTCTTCAAGTCAGTCTTCCTGAATTTGACGAGAAAACTTTAAAGGAAATGGATGCCGTTGATGAGTTTCAAAAACAACGAACTCGCCGGCAAATTTGCCAAAAAATTGCCTCATCTTTGGCTCAAGATTTTCGCCTAAACGTCCTTCCCCCTACTGACGGAGATTCCACACTTCAGACAATGACGGTCAGCTTCGCAGACAAGAGCCAAATCTCTGAGAACGGACCCTCCGAAAAAGTTTTCCAGTTACGCCCGCCAACGGTGATTGGAAAAATTCAGATTACCGGCGGAACTGACTACGTTCAGAAGAAGCTCTCAAACCAAGTTCAAACTGTGAAGGCGTTTGGATCTCAATCCGAGATTCAATTCTTTGAATTGGGCAATTTAAAATATGAGAAGGTTTGGGCCTACGGCGTGAATAAAGGTTTTGCTCCTGCTTTTGCTGATCAACAAGTCGAGAGCGTGAGAAGGTTGTACCATCGGCAAGCGATAGAAAACGGATTCCAGAAGAAATTTATGGATGTCGTAGGTAAAGAGAAAGCATGGAAAGAATTGGTCTCCAAACTAACACTTTAAACTACTCATTTTTCTCTAACTCCTATGAAAGTAATAACCTCCAAGTTTTTAATATGGTCATTCATTTGGATTCTGGCAATTCCTGCTGTCATTGCTCAAGGGACTGGAAAGGTTCGGGTTCAAGCCTCTGCTACCGTGTCACTCAAGAAATCAAAACCTAGCCCAGCCGAGGTTTCCCTTGGGCAGGCCGAAGGCAAAAAGGCGATCATCAAGACATATCTGAGCCAAGCACCTGAAGCGACCCAGAAACTTTTCAATCCTTACATCGAGAGAATCCTCCAAGAAGTCGACGTGTATGTTTCCGGCGTCGATGTTATCGCTCAACAGGTTGATTCGAAAACCAAGACTCTCAGCATCGCTCTCGTCGGGTTTGTTGAAGAGGCGAAAATCAACGCACTCATTCCCAAAGATTCGGGGGCTAAGAATTACATTTCGTTGATCTTTGTCTCACGGCGTCAATCCACCGTTAAAAGTATTGGCCCTGAGGTTATAACCGGTGCTTCGACCATCGCAGCAACGAAACAAGACGTGGCGCAAGAAGCCTCCGGAGGGAGAACAACAGTTGAAGTAAGCGAAAAGACAGACGAAGGAGTGATCACGAAATCGGCAGTCATTGTTTCCAGCGAAAAACGGTCGTATGAAGTTGCTACAGCGGACAGTTTAGATACCGCTATTGAGGGCGTCCTTAAACTACGGAATCTTCGAGTCGTGCCGAGTGCCACGTTAAGAAAACGCAGTAATGGAGCGTTCACGGTGGAGAAGTTCTTGGAATCATTCAAGGTTGGGAATGATATTTCAGGCGATCTGATCGAATCCGCAGCAGAGGCATGTAAAGCAATGAAACCCCAGCTCCCGTTTTATGGCTACGGTACATTAACTTTGGAGCCTCCCCAAAAAGATCCCACCAGTGGTCGGATTCGAGTGAATGTTCAAATCTACGCCAAGATTATCGATTGCCGTGGTGATTTTGCCGAGACCGCTGCGTCACTTGGGGACGTGCAATTCTCGGGATTGGGTGAAACAGCAACAGAAGCCGAGACGGCGGCACTCACCGGTGCCGCAAAGCAAGCAGCAAAGCTTTTGGCAGATCAACTCAATGCGGCGGGCGTTTTCTGACAGGCAAATAACTAATAAAACCATCATGAAAAAAACAAAAACCATAATGCAGGTTGCAAAAAGGACCTTTTTCCTAATCGCAGTTGCTGTTGCAATTGAGTCGCCAACCCAAGCTCAATTGGGAGGGCTTATCAAAAAATCGTTGGGTGGAGGCGGAGAGCAGGCAGGTGGTGGTGCTGAGATTGGCAAAATGGAGGAAGATTTGTTCTCAAGAGTCACCCCAGCAGCCGATTTGCTTCATGAGTCCATCCAACTCTACAAGGAAGTCCTTGGATTGAAGATCAAGGACAACACCGAGGCAGTTAAAGATAAGTCGAAAGGAGCTGTGGTGATGGCGAAATTCAGTGCTTGCCGTGAAGGGGGTAAGGAGTTGGAAAAAGCGGCCAAAAACCTAGACAAGATCAATATGTCGCCCGAGCAACAAGAAAAATACAAGCAAGCCCATGCTAAATTTAGGGAGGGTTTTGTCGCTTTCGTCGCTGTCTCAGTCCCGGTTGCTCTGGCGATTAAGGAGATTACTGAGAAAGACCCTAAGGCACTTTTGTTCAATAAAGACCTAGTTTTACTTGGGGTCGCTTGTGTCAGAGATTTAAAAACTTTTGCGGATGTTGGCATTGCTTCTTCGAGAATTGGCAAAGCTAAAATAAAGGAGTTTCCAGACGACGCTAATAACTTCAAGGCTGACACCAAATAAAAGCCTGCTTTGAGCATTCTGTAGCCGAAATATGCTTAGATCATCCGCTAGATTCTTGCTCGCTGTCCTACTAATGATTGGCTTGGGGTGCCCCAGCGCACTGGACGCAGCTACAACTCATTTGGAGACAGTGACAGGTAAGGGAGATGGCAAGGATAGGGCTTCTGCGATTCAGGAAGCCTTGTTGGAGGCAATATCCAAAGTCTCTGGCGTCACTTTGGATGCCGCTTCCGCCAGCCAACTCGTCGCTCTAGAAACTTCCGGGAAAGGGAAAAACAATTCCTTCCAATCGGCAGAGTCATTTCGATCCGAGGTTCAGAAGCGGAGTAATGGCATCATCGACAAATGGGAAATCGTCAAAGATGAAACCGTGGGTGGCCGACACAAGGTGGAGTTGACAGTGACCGTGGTAAAAATCATTGGCGCGGGTGCACATGAATCCCGGAAGACCATTTCAATTCTACCAATCAGGATCGTTGGGGAACCCATGATCCTAGGTAATGTGGTCCCGCCGAAAGAATTTGGCCGTTCCTTGAGGGAGAGCCTTGTCAGTCTTTTAACCTCGAGTCGGAAATTCGCAGTTCTAGATGAGACTTTTACGGATGATGTGTTGGCCGCGGTAAGTAAAACGGCAATTACAGAAACTGCAGTCAAAGCCGCGTTACGAGAAGCCGAAAAACTCGGAGCAGAATTCCTCATCACAGGCATCGCGGATGGGGTAAAGGTCTATGATAACCTTCTTACCGTTGGAAACAAAACAACCCAGATTCGCAGAGTGGCGGGCGTGTTCCGAATAAGAGTTATTCGAGTGAATTCCGGTCAAACCGTACTGGCTAGCGAGGCTCAACTCGAAAAGATCCCCGACATTTCTCTATTCTCACCACAACTTGATCAGTCAATCGCTAGTTCGGCAGCAAGGTATTTTTCGGGTCGTATCCTTGAAACGATTTATCCCTTACGGATCGTCTCTGTTTCCGATTCCGGTGAAATCGCGATCGACAGAGGGGGAGAGGGTGTTTCGGTGGGAAGCCGACTGACGGTCTTCAAATTGGGGTCCGAACTTGAGGATCCTTCCACCGGGGAAACACTCGGACGGGAAGAAGTTCGAGTTGGTGTCGTCGAGGTGGTGAGAGTTCTGCCGAAAGTTAGTTACTGCAAGCTCATCGGAGAGTCTTTCGTAGTTGAAATAGGATCGATTTGCAGGCTTGTTGATCTCAAGAGTAGAAAGCCCGGCACAGAACCCAAATCACCCGCCAATGCAGTGGATGACTTGTTCAAATAAAATGCAATTTGGAAAGGGCAAAACCTTAATTCGAAACAACAAATGAACTCTAAAGGAATCAAAGCATGAATCATAAACTGTCCACATTATTACTGTCAGCATTGTCGTTGATGTTGACTGCGAATCTGCAGACCGCCGCTCAGAACCCACCTGCAGAGGAGAAGGTGGCGGAAGAAAAGCCACATGTGGATGTCCGTGGCGATGGGGGAGTCCAGGCAGTGCAGGAGGCTCAGGCATCTCCAAATGGTGACCATTATAAGGCCGGTGCCAAGGCCGATGCTTTGATCAAAGGTTGGCTCAATGAAGATGGGTACAAGGAAGGTTGGGATAAGGTAAAAAGCCGTTATATCGCCATCGGCGAAGGTGAATTCAATACTGAGGATCCTTCTGTTGATCCCACCGCTTTTTGTCTAAACCGGGAAATCGCAGCTCAACGCGCCCTTTTGGATGCCAGATCTCAGATTGTTGAATTTGCGAATTCCAAAATGGATATCTCAATGCAGGCCGAAACCCCTGGCACCGATCTTAATGCCCAATTTGGAGAGAGATTGGAGAGAGTCAGAAACAAGACATCTGCCCAGCAAAAAGTATTGGCGAATCTGTTGGAGGAAATGGACAAGGAGCAAGCTCAGGCTCTCCAGGGTGCAACCACGCGGGATCGCGTTAACGCCTTAATGGATGCTGCAATCAAGAAACTGGATTCGAGCTACTCGAAGGCTGGAATTGAAGAGGAAAAGCGCACCAAGTTCCAAAGGGCAAAGGAACGGTATTTGGAAGCCGCCGCGGAGATGGCGAAGATCGAGGAGGAAACCAAGAAGCAGGCTGGTTCGGTCGTACGAACATTTAGAAATAGTGTGACGAAACTCGCCGAGATGCCATTGTTCGGTTCGACATGCCTCTTCCAGACTGAGTCGTGGGACAGTAACTCTGAACAGTACTCAGTGGTTGTTGCGCTTGTATGGAGTGTTGGACTTGAAAAAGCCACTCGCGCGATCATCCAAGGTATTGATGTGGTCATGGACCAGCCAGCCAAGAAAGGTCAGACTCTTGATCAATGGTTGGAGGGTCAAGATTTGGGAGCGATGGTAGGACCAAGAACTTTTATGGACGAAACCGGCAGTCGGCATTTCCTAGGAATTTCAGCACGACCGGTGGTGAGTCAATCGTCACGAATGGAGAAGAACAGAGACTCGGCAAGACTCTTTGCCGACCAAATGGCAGTTTTGAGCCTCAGAGCCGATGTTAGAGTATTCAAAGAGGCGGAGCAGTTGGCAAATACAGTCGCCACTTCCGACGGCAAAGAAGAGGAGCAAGCTATGGAATCACTGCGAAAAACCGTCTCACAGAAGCTGGTTGGACAAAACATCAACGGCCTTGGAAGAGTGCACGAAATCGAGGTCAAACACGCTCTCACTGGAATCAGCATGCTTGTTACGATCAGTGGGATCGATCCGGATGCTGTCAAAGCGGCTGAAAAAGTCGAGGAGATGAATTACTTTGCTGCGATTGCTGCGAATAAGGAGAACTCTCGATTGCAGGGCAGGAAAGACCAGTTAGAAGCGTCCAAGGAAGCCTCAAAAAACGACAAAGCATCCTACAACAAGGGTCGCCAGGACGCTTCGACAGCATTGAACAAGCAGGAGGCTCAACGGGCGGCACAAGCCCAAGCAAAGCAAGCAGCCTCAACTAATGCGGAGAAGGAAAAAGGAAAAGCCAAGCAATCGGGGCAATCAAAGACACTGGATGGAGCTACTGGTGCAAAGCCCAAGAAGGCTGATGGCGAATTTTGAATCAGGAATCCTCCATGCAGAAATCCATTGTGATGGTTGGGATTACGTGTCTGTGGTTGGCGACAGGTTGTGAAAAGGATCCTGTGGACCTCACCCCTCCCGACATACTTCCACCAAGCCTCAAGTTAGTGGGAGTTGCCTCCGTAAATCCGGAGGTAGCTTCCTCTGTTGAGAAAGCTGAACTATTTGCTGAGCTCCGACTCAACAGTTTGATAGCACTAGCGGATGGAGAAGTTGGGGCTTTACGATTTGAGGAGACCTCGGGGAAATGGAAGACGGATATCCAAAAAAACACCAAAATATCTGGTGCCGTCCCTCGCGCACCAGTCATCAAAACGAATTGGCTGTTCCTTGAAACTGAATGGATCCGCCCGACCAACCAGCCTCAGGCGGGGAGTAACATTTATACCAATGGCAAGAGATTTGTAATCGAGATCCAGGACGTGAAGGATGATCTGGCTAGACGCCTGCGAGAAAAAGCAGTCAAGTTTGTTGAAGCCCACGCCAAAACAAACAACTTAAAAGTTTTGAACTGGCGACAGGCGTTAATGAAGGCCGATTGTGTTGTGACCGCCGGGACCCCTCAGTTTTCAGGTAAACTGGAGATTGTTCTTCAGGAATGAAACGAGCACCTCACGATTCTTCCAACAGAAGTGCGAGACAAATCCCCATCCAAACTATGGCTGTGCTTAATAAACTTACTTTGAGTTTCTTGATTGGCATCTTCCTGCTAACTCTCGAAACAGGTTGTAAATCCAAGCCTAAGTCAACAACCCCAGAGTTGGTTCCACAACCAGTCGTTGTTCAACAACCCATTGTGGTCATAGATGACATCCCAGCGGATGCTTCTGCATCGGTTCGTTCACACCTCATCAAGCTGCGGGAATTGCGGGATGAGGGAAAGATAACCCACGAGGACTATGAATCCAGAAAGGCCCAGCTACTCCGACCGCGCTAAACGACTGCTGGCCTACTAAACGCATGAGCCTAATTAAAAAGAAGTTCAAGAGAGCATTGTCGAGAGCTTATTGTCCCAGTTCACGTGAACCTTAATCCGGCGGTTGAAAGGCGAAGTTCCGCCCGATTCGAAGGATAGAATTCCATTTCGGTCCTTGATTTGACTTCACGTTCACCACGGGCGGCCCTTTTCAACAGGTATCTGTCAACGTGGCTGGGGCAGACC
>SXQI01000032.1 GCA_005793025.1 Verrucomicrobiales bacterium | reverse complement strand
CGCCTTGCAGCCGCTTCCAGGATTGGGCAGGTTCTATGACGAGGACATTGTTTGTTCTCATGGGTGTATCTTCTTTCTTTGGTGTTTGTTTCATTGCTGATTAAACACTGGGATACACCCGCTTTCTCTTTTACACACTTTTTCTTACACCACCGGAAAATTTGTCGCATTAAATCTGTTTTGATTTTTTAGGGTGTTTCCTCGATTCTAGTGGCATGTCATCCACTGCTTCTGCCCAAGTTGGGGCTACTCCAAGCCTAGGAAAACCCACCACGAAGCGGATCGTCTCGCTAGATGCGCTCCGTGGATTCGATATGTTTTGGATCGTGGGAATGGAGGGGGTCATCCACGCGCTCTCCACCGTCTTGAACTATCCCCTAATTACCCAAATGGATCATGTGCCTTGGGAGGGACTGCATTTTTACGATTTTATTTTTCCGCTCTTTGTTTTCATAATAGGGGTTTCACTGGTCTTTTCTCTGAGCAAAACGATCGAAAATGAAGGAAAGGAATCAGCTACAATCAAGGTCATTCGTCGGGGTCTCATCCTCTACGTGCTGGGCCTCATTTACTATGGGGGCATCAGTCAAGGGATCGATAAATTGCGACTTGTGGGGGTGCTCCAACGGCTCGCGATTTGTTATACGGTCGCTGGCCTCGCGTTTATTTGGTTCAAAACCCGTGGTCGAGTGATCACTTGTGCCACGTTGCTTATCGGGTATTGGGCAGTGATGACGTTTCTCCCGGTGCCGGGAGTCGGTGCTGGTAATTTTGCAGAGGGCAAAAACCTAGCCAACTATGTCGATCGCGAATTCTTACCCTTCAGGAAATGGGATGGAGACCATGATCCAGAAGGTCTCCTCAGCAATATTCCGGCGATCGCTCAATGTATCCTCGGACTGTTTGCGGGGCTGTTGCTGAAGAGTTCCAAATCTTCCGATCAACAAAAAGTTCGGTGGTTGGTGGTTGGTGGGATTGGTTTCGTCATCCTTGGATTCCTGTGGGGGCTTCAATTCCCGATCATTAAGAAAATTTGGTCATCCTCCTACGTCCTTGTGACTACAGGCGTTAGCGCGATGTTACTCGCCATTTTTTACCAGATTATCGATGTCTGGAATCACCGAAAATGGGCGACCCCGTTCATCTGGATCGGCTGCAACGCGATCACGATCTATTTAGTAATGGCACTTTTCGATCTCGGGAAACTTGCCAGCCGCCTTATAGGAGGGCCGATCACGGAATGGCTCGATCATCGAATCACAGCGGGTTTTGGCCACTTATTGATCGAATTGATGGTGTTGATGTTCGGCATTCTACTGGCTCGATTCCTTTACCAACGTAAAGTTTTTCTCCGAGTCTGATTTACTGCCGACCGACTGTTACGCTGCCTTTATCTAGAGAAAGGTTTCGACCAGAGGAGCACCGATCCTTCCTTGATCTCGATTTTTTCAAGCCGCGATGCGAGTTTCTGAACTTCAGGATTATCGTTCACAGAAGCCAAAAAGGCTTTCGACTGGAACTGTGCCACAAGGATTGCTGGGAGGGGCTTTCCCTTCACGGTGAATGATTTTACCTCAAAATTTAAGGCATCGTTGGTTAATGCTATCCCAAGGATGATCTCTCCATTCAAGAATCTGCCTTTAAAAGCAGATCGTCCTAAACTATCCAACGGAATGCTCATCTGTGCTCGAACTTCCGAAGGAGCTAATTCTATCGCAAAATTTCCCAATGCCTCTAGCGCGGGCTGTTTCGTCTGCACAAGACCGTTCAACTCTTTTGCACTCAATTCGAATGGTCCACTGGCGGCCCGTTGGTCTGCCGATTTAATGAAATTGAGAATGCGCTCTTCCAAGGCAGCTAGGTCGGAGCTCGTTTGAACCACTTTGGGAATTTCGAGTGGAGTCTTGGAAGTATAATTCGCAGCCAATTTACGCAGTCCGATCTGAGCACCGATATAAACCGCTAGCAACCCCACCACGAATAACACCAAGAGAGACAGGCAACCGTAAAAAACACATCCCTTGCGACGTTTGCTTCGAATTGTTGTTTCAGTTTGATCCATAATACCTCTGGGTTCCGATTAAATAAAAAAAGGCTAATAAATGAGCAAGAACTGACCATCTAATTTCGCCACAACGGAAACTAGACCCCACACAGGGACACCGGGCTTACGCTCGATCGGCTGCGATGGTTGACCGGTGTTGGCAAAAATTTGCCAAGCTACTCCGCCACCTCGTTGCCAGCCGGTTCCTTCTGTCCATGCCAGAAGCACCTCTCCGCGTGAATTTACGGCCAAAGCAGGATGTTTTTGCCCCCCTTTGCCTCGTTCGGGCTGCGATGATTTCCCAACAGGAGCTCCGTTTAGTGCGAATCGCTCCCACAAGATTTGGCCTTCGGTTTCCCAAGCTGCGTATGATGTTGCCGTTCCTTGCGCCAAATCCGCCGTACTCATCGGACAAGCGTTAATCGTCCATGGCGATTTCTTCATCACCTGAAAAGGCAATTTGTCCATCGTTCCTCCGATGACTAATTCCGCCCGGTTTGTTTCTTGGGTAGCACTTCGGAACACGACTTGGATGGTTCCTCCGTCGGCATAGTTCGCCTTGATTCCGCAACAACCACAAGCACCGCTCCCGAGGGGTGAAACCGCCTTCTCTATTGAAAAAACTCCCCCATCATCTGAAGATTCTCGCACGTAGACTGCCCTAAATTGCTCACCTTTTTCCTCCCCTGTCACGCCATGCCAAACTACGGCGACATGTCCCAAAGAATCGGCTGCAAGCGATCCACCGCCATCTAACCCTCCAGCCACCTTGAGCATATTCTGTTCAGGTTCGAATTCAGAAGCGTTGGGGCGCAACCTCGCATACAACAGGGGAGTTTGCTCACGGGTTCCTACTTGGACTTTTTTGGCTCTTGAGCTCCCCATCCAAGCTACGTGAATCCATCCGTTTCGTCCCAAAGCTAATTGGGCACCTCTCACCGATCCGACGGCCAACCCTGTTCCAGAGGTTCCGTTGACTCTGATCGGGGGCATCCAATGCTCCGACGACGATTTTCGATAAGTATAATAGAGATCACCTGCTGTCGGATCTCCTTTATAATAAAGCAAATGAACCGTTCCATCAGGACCGGCCAATGCCTGAGGTTGGATCCCTCCATCCGGTGTCCGAATGACCTCAACGGATGCAGCAGCTTTGGTTTTTAGACCTTGCAAGAACACCGCCAAGAGTCCAACCAATAACAAACCCATGATCCTTGGCGATGGGATAAGTAAGGAATTCATTTCAAAACACCATGCCTATGGTTGACCTCTAAGTAAAGGCAGTCTCGAATTCATTCAGAAGGCTAATTGCGAAATGTGTTCGCGCAATTGCTCTTGCCAACGTTGAAGGCAAGAGGCCCGAAACTGGAGGGGACGAAGAGCTTCCCGTCGTGCGACCACATCTAGGGAGATCCATTGCTGATCTATCTGGATGAGATCCGTTTTGAAAACAATTCCCAACTCGCAGACTCGAGTTTGGATTTCCTGCAACCGTTGTGTCCAAGCCAGTGCTTGACCAAAAGCCTGTGCCTTCAGGATTGGAGCCGTGAGTTTTTGACGCGCCGTATTGAATAATGCCACGTCACGGCACGTTTGGCCTACCTCCATAAAAAGTGCCGTCAAGTTTTCTGGGATATTGGCTGTTGATGGGGCTTTCTCTCCGGTTTCCAATTGCCAGAGCAAGGCCAATCGATCACGATCCGATTTAAGGATACAAAAAGCGACATTGAGATCGGCATAACCCTGATCCGCTCCAACCTGAGTGGGGTTTTGACTTGAACGTCGTCGATCCGGGTGATGCGATTCGCTCAGGTTGAGGAATCGGGATTTTAGTTGATCCTGATCGATCCAAGGACGAGGTTGGAACCCTAACAGCGTGAAAGCATCGGTCATGCACTGAAACTCTCACCACAAGAACAACTCGTTGCCGCATTTGGATTGATCACTTTAAAACCTCCGTCCTGCAAGCTATCGACATAATCCAATTCGGATCCTGTGACGTATAACGCGCTCTTAGGGTCCACCACCACACGAATTCCCGATGTCTCAACCATGATGTCTCGGTTTGCTGGTGAATCCTGAAGGTCCATTTTGTATTGGAGACCAGAACAACCCCCTCCGACTACGGCGACTCTTAAGACACCGGCAGGCCTTCCTTGGCGTGTCAATAGCGACGAGACCTTTAGAGCAGCGTTGGTAGTGACTTTGATCAACCGCTCGTCGCCGATTCGGATGTTTGGGGCACTCACTGCGCTGGTAGGAACTCTAGCGATCATCGTTACTTCATTCTAGTTGGTTTCGCTGCGCAGTCAATTACGGCAGGTTATTGTCACGTTTTGCGGGCATCTCCCACAAACGTGGTGAGGGCCTGAATCCATCGCGGGTGTTCATTCATGCAGGGGATTAGTGTTAGGCTGGTGCCTCCGGCTTCGATAAATGATTCCTTGGCCCTCATGCCTATTTCTTCAATGGTTTCCAAGCAATCGGAGACGAAGGCTGGACAGATCACGAGCAAGCGTTTTTTTCCTTCCTTCGCGAACCGTGGGATTTCCAAATCGGTGTAGGGCTTTAGCCAAGGTTCCCTGCCAAGTCGGGATTGAAATGAAAATGCAAATTTTTGGCGGGGTAGGGCTGCCTTCTCGGCGAAAAGCCGCATGGTTTCAAAGCATTGATGTCGATAACATGTCGAATGAGCTGCGCTAGGGGATTCGCAACAGTTTGGCTGTCTGAGACAATGAGAACCCGTCGTGTCGGATTGGCGTAGGTGTCGTTCTGGGATTCCGTGAAAACTGAAAAGCAATAAGTCGTGCTCTTTTTCTAAATAAGGCTGGGCACTTTTTACGAGAGAATCGATATAATCGGGATGGTTGTAGTAGGGCGGCATCACCCGAAGAGTCATTTGTGGAAACTCTTTAATTACCTCTCGAACTCTTTCGACCGCGCTCTCAAAACTAGACATCGCATAATGCGGGAAGAGTGGGATCAGGAAAACATCGGTCACACCTTGTTCATTGATGGCGCGAAGGGCTTCAATAGGGGGTGGATTCTGGTAGCGCATGCACAACTCGACTGGGCAATCGAGTTCCGCTTGGAGTAAGGTTTTTACCTTTTTGCTAGTGGTAACCAATGGGGATCCTTCCGAGGTCCAGATCGAGGAATAGGCATGTGCGGATTCTTGAGGTCGCGTGCGAAGAATCAAACCGTTCACCAGTAAAAAACGCAGCGGCCATGCTTTGTCGATCACTCTGCGGTCCATGAGGAATTCGCGAAGGTAACGACGGACATCGGGGATTGAAGGAGAATCCGGGGATCCAAGATTCATCAACAACACGCCAAATTTTGAAGGTTTAATGGTGTTCATCAAGTGACTGCTTGGTTGGGAGATGGGAAAATGGTTCTTTCTGAGCTTTGAGTGTGGTGGATTATTTTTGCGGCAACATGGTGACCTGCGAGGATCGAATCGCTGAGAGAGATTCCATCACGGAAATGCCCCGCGAGATACAGCCCCGGGTTCGCAGCCTCGAGTTCGGTCATTCGGTGGCGGAATTTTCCAAAACCAACCTCGTATTGTGGGATGGCGCGAGGATAAGCAGTCCTGTGAATAAATGTGGGTTGCCCCGTGACACCTAGGACTCGCCGCAGGGAATGGAGGGTCGCTTCGAGTTGGGGCTCAGCCTCGGCTCGCGCGAGTTCGGGGTTGCGACTTCCCCCTAGGTAACAGGTCAGGGTGACGTGATCTTTGGGGGCACGATGAGGGAATAAAGAGGAGTTGAAAATAGCTCCCAAAATATTCGAGTTTTCCAACGCCGGGACAAGGACTCCGAAGCCGTCGAGAGGGTGACTGACATCGGATCGTCGGAAGCCGAGGACGAGCGAGGTAACCGGCGCATACACAATGTCTCCCAACCAGCTGAGTGATTCGCCGCTACCGTTGTCCCAGTCAATTTCAGCAAGTCGATAAGAGGGTGCTGCTAGCAAAATGGCACTGTGTTCTTGTGTGACAGCACGCTCCTGTTTTTGCGTTGTCACAGTCCAACTCTCTCCCTGTCTAGCAATGCGGGTGACAGGAGTATTGGTTTGAACAGAATCCGCGATGTGGTTTGTCAGTGCTTGGGTCAATGTTCCGAGGCCATGTCGGAACGAGAGTTTGGGTGCGTTTGATTTCGCAATCTCACCGGTTTTCCGGCGCTCGTGAGCCCCTAGGAATTGACCCAGAAAAAGTGACCGATAACGTTGCTCAATTGCGTGTAGTTTTGGGAATGCCTCGCGGAGGGAGAGTCGTTCCGGCTCCCCAGCATAGATTCCGGCGACGAAAGGATTGATGGCGTAATCGAGGAATTCTCGACCCAGACGGCGT
>SXQI01000268.1 GCA_005793025.1 Verrucomicrobiales bacterium | reverse complement strand
GAGGCCCGAGAAATTGGTCGTAAATTAGTGATTCCTCCAGGCCCGAATAATCCGGTGGGAACCGCATGGATCGGCTTGGATCGTCCCGGCTATGGGATCCACGGCACCCCCAACCCAGAGCAAGTGGGACGCACTGAATCCCATGGATGTTTCCGTTTAGCCAATTGGAACGCAGAGTTTCTACTCGACCTCGTGTGGGTCGGCCTGCCTGTGGTCGTAGAACCTTGATCAACAACCATCGTCAACCGCCGATATTGAAGTTATTCTAACCCAGTTTTCTCCATGGAGCCGATCAATTATTACAATCGTTACACACAAAAAATAGAGCAGGAGTCGGTCTACGGACTTGCATGGTTGAAATGGAGTTACGGCAATCCGCTCGGTCGATTATCCCTCCACGCGCTCGTAAAACGGGCCTTTTTTTCCCGTTGGTATGGTCGCCGAATGGACTCGCCATCCAGTCGGGCTAAAATCGTTCCGTTTCTACAAAAATATGGCACCGACATTTCGGAATTGGCCGACCCTGTAGACTCCTACCAAACCTTTAACGAGTTTTTCTATCGACAGTTGAAACCATCTGCTCGACCGATCTCCAGCGATTCCAACTCCGTTTGTTTCCCCGCTGATGGCCGACACCTAGCCTTCCAAGACATCTCCGAAGCCCCAGGATTCTTTATCAAGGGGCAACGATTTGACTTGAGGAAATTACTGGGCGATTCGGGGTTGGCAGAAAAATACAAACATGGGACTGCGATCCTATCGCGGTTGTGTCCCGTGGATTACCACCGCTACCATTTTCCCGTCGGTGGCCAAGTGACTCGATCCACACTCATCAATGGCCCTCTCTACTCCGTAAACCCAATCGCCTTAAGGCAGAACCTCAACATTCTTGCTGAAAACAAGCGGGCGTGGTGCCGCATCGAGTCACCCGTCTTGGGATCCGTTCTAATGTTCGAGATCGGAGCAACCTGCGTGGGTAGTTTCGAATACACTTATCAACCGGATTCGTGGGTCGAAAAAGGAACGGAAAAAGGCTACTTCAAATTCGGAGGCTCTTCCACCTTCACCCTGTTCCCTCCGAACACCATTCAGTTAGATTCCGATCTAATCGAACACTCAAGCCAACAAAGGGAACTTTATGCCCGGATGGGAGATCGAATGGGACGATCCTTACGATAAAAAACCGCCAAGGACGCATTTTCAATCAATTCTGACTTGCGTTCAATCGTTGGCTTTAGCATTTTACTCGAACCTTACGGGGCGCGCTTAGCTCAGTGGTAGAGCATCACCTTGACACGGTGGGGGTCGGAGGTTCGAAACCTCCAGCGCGCACCACTTCTCTTAGAGTCTAACCCCGACTCTCAACGATTTTGCCACGCTTGGCGGTAAAGGGTTTCGAAATCTTCCCGCTGCAAAGGTCTCGGGTTAAACTTGGCTGTCCATTGTTGAGATGCTTCGGCAGCAAGCATTGGAATAGCCTCCAACGGGACGCCTGCAAGGGCCAAGGATGGGATAATCTCAGCATCGTTGAGCATTTGGCGCAGCCCTTGGATCAAACCTTCCACCGCTTCTTCTTGGGTTGCATCGTCCGGAGTAATCCCCGCTGCCACGGCAAGTTCCGCATAAGCTTGAGCGGCAGCAGAATTCGCTGAGTTAAAGCGCAGAACTGCGGGAATCATCAAACCAACTGCTTCCCCATGCACCAACCCAAAATGTGCTGTGAGCGGGTTCGCGGCCGAATGTGCTGCACCAAGCATGCTATTCTCGATTGCAAGCCCTGCACACGCTGCACCTAGCATCACCTGCCCTCTGGCGTGCAGGTTGAGGGGATTCCTCAAACTAGTCCCAAGGTGTTTGAAGCATCGGACAAAAGCTTCTTTGGAATACTTCCACGACACTGGGTTCTTCTGAGTCGTCACGCTTGTTTCTAGAGCATGCGCCAAAGCATCAATCCCCGTGCAGGCAGTGACACGTCGGGGCATCGAGAGGGTCAATTCAGGATCAAGCAAAGCGATTCGTGCCATAGCCTTAGGATCGCCGCACGCCATCTTTTGATGACTCACCTCGTCAGCGATGAGTGCAAACGATTGGCATTCGCTGCCCGTCCCGGCGGTCGTAGGAATCGCGATCAATGGCAACATGGGCCGACTGGCCTTACCAACCCCCCAATAGTCTTGCATCCGCCCGCCATTAGTTAGGATGAAATTACAGCCTTTAGCCGTGTCCATCGAGCTTCCACCGCCTAACCCGATAATCGCATCGACCTTCGCCTCCCGAGCAATTGCCACGGCGGAATCTACATCCGCCGTCGTGGGGTTTTCCCTCACTTGGTCATGGAGAGTGACCTCTAATCGGCTCGATTCTAGCAGGGCCTTAACCCTGCCCGCATGACCAGCTCGAACGAGTCCCGGGTCCGTCACCAACAGCACCCGCTTCGCCTCCAATTCAGTCGCGAGCATGCCGACGCGGTCAACCACCCCTACCCCAAAAATCATCCGGATTCCATCAACTTGGTCGAATGGAAATCCCTCCTCAGACGATACGAGCTTGGATTCTGAGTTGTCTAGAATCATGATGAAGAGCCGGGGCGCATGGTTGATTCACCGCCAAGGAATTGAGTTTTTCTGAGGATCGCGCAGACCATCAACTTGCCTGAATCCGCTCGATGGATCGACGTTTATAAAGGAACTCAAACATGTTTCCTTCATGAGGTTGATCCCAAGAAATTTTCATGGTGCTAATCGGTCCAAGGTTCAACCGCTCGATCAAGGAAGAATCAAGCAACTCATCAATAAACTTCGGATCTTTTGTGATTGCTGTAACCACGAGGGACGGCCCGATCTGTCGAAGCATCTCCGCCTGTGGGACTTCCACCACGCTCGCGTAGGGACACAAATATTCCCGATTCGAAAGCGTATGTTGAAATGAATCGCACCGCACAATTGTAGGGCACAGGTAAACTCCCCCTTCAAACTCAACGCGACGCGGGCCTTTCCTGAAGGGGGCGGTCGCTTCTTCTGCTCCCGGTTGCTTGAGGCCTTCGTCGATTGCTCCATCAATGAAATCCGCCATTTTGACGTTAGCGAACCCGGAGAGTTTTGCGTTCTCATCCGTCGCTGCCAACGGTCTGATTGGTCCCAGCTTTCGACCGAGTGCTTCGGCGATTTCACGCCCATACTTCGGAACCACGACAGCCGAGGCATTGATGCAACTACGTCCCCCATTATCCGCAATGGAACCGGCGATCAAATCGATGAATTCAGGCCAACGTTCAATTTCGTCGTCACCAATCAAAATCTTACTAAAGCCGGGCCCATGGACTTGAACAGCCGGATTCGTTGCATATTGTGCTGTAGTATTTCGATCCCCGAAAATCAAAGCCCGTCCGCATGATTTCAGGATTTCTCCGGAACCTTCGTGATCCGTTGGGTAGAAACCAAATGCTGCGGCTGGGCACCCTGCCGCGATGAACGCTTGGATCAATCGAAACGGAGTCCAAGGTTCCTCACGGCCGGGCTTGATGATGACAGGAGTTTTCAGTGGGATTGCCGGAAGCCACAGCGAGTTGACGGCGGGTGAATTACTCGGCATCACTAAGCCCAATGCCTGCGTCGTGGGATAATAACTCACCGGCGACCCAGATTGTTCCCCAAACCCACGATCAATCACGGAAAGATCCAAACCACGGGTCAAACCATTCAGCACTGTCCGCATACAGGTCAAAGCTTGGTGAATCTTCACCATATTGCGTCGAACCATCACATGTGGCAGACCGCTCGTTTTGGACAGGGCTTCGGTGTATTCCTGTGGAGATTGGGTATGACCTTTGTCGCCCAACGGGAGGACGCCATTCAAAAAAAGCTCTCCAGCTTTGATGGAGATCTCGATTAATTGCTCAACCGAAAAACGCTTCAATGCTGCTTTCGCCTCGCCGATCCTAGCCAAATCCTTTCTGATGATCCCCGCATTGACCTGACTGATTGAGACTAAAACTTCGCCAGTCCGGTAATCCACCAGTTGGCTTTTATCGAGGCTATCATAAGCCTTGCCGCGTCTTAACGCGGGCATGTGCGGTTGCGTCATATTTTAATTATAAACCCACCCGAGACTGAATCGGCAACTCGCAAATCCTGTTTCTCAGCAAATCTCTTTCCACCATGGAGCCCGTGACAGTAGATTCTTAGGGAATGAATATTCAGGTTGCTGTCATCTGTGATGCCGCTGCTGATTACGGCGGCAAATTAAACATACTAGGGGCATTTGATACAATTTTTGCCAACTCCTTTCCAGCAACCCATCCTCAATGCGCTATCGCCCTGCGCTTGGTCTTTCAACGGATCGAGGAAGGTTCCCACAAACTGCGAATGAATTTTGTCGATGCCGATGGGCGATTCGTGATGCCTAGCATTGATCTTCCGGTCGATGTCGTCTTCCCCACCGATGCCAGTGATCTCGTACGAAACTTCATTTTTAACATTCAGCAATTGAAATTCGATGCTCCGGGACAATATGCCATCGATCTCGCGTTGGACGGGCGACAGGAGGCTTCCATCCTCCTCCGCGTCCAACAACAGCCAGGGCCTCGGGCCTAGCACTGTCGACTTCCCCGTTGAATGACGGCCACTGAAATCATTGCAATTGCGGCATCGGGAATCGCGGCAGGGTTGATCAACGCGATCGCCGGAGGTGGGACATTACTCACGTTCCCGGTTCTGATGGTTTGCGGAACGCCGCCCATCATCGCCAATGCAACCAGCACTCTCGCGTTGGTTTTGGGCACTTCCGGCAGCGTGTATGGTTACCGTGCCCAACTCCCCGCAGTGCGAGGGTTATTGATTCGTTTTTTACCCGTTAGCTTGATCGGAGGGCTGTTGGGGAGTGTCCTCCTCCTTTATTATCCAGAGTCATCCTTCAGACGATTGGTTCCATTTTTAATGCTCTTCGCAACGTTACTTTTCTTGACGCAAGGTTTGCTTCGAAAACGGTTCTCACCAACTCCATCGCCTCAAGACTCGATCAAACCCGATTCTTGGGCCCTGCTTTTTCAGTTCGTCATCTCAATCTACGGTGGTTACTTCGGAGCAGGAATCGGCATTCTGATGCTCGCGACTATGGGGATGTTGGGTCTCACTGACATCCACCAGATGAACGCACTGAAAACCTTCCTCGGATCCCTCATCAACCTCGTGGCTGCAACTTACTTTGTGCACGCGGGCCTCGTGGACTGGACCAAGGCAGGAATCCTTTTCTTGGGAGCGATCGGGGGTTATTTCCTCGGATCTCACTATTCCCAGCGACTTCCGCAAAAAATCATACGACAACTGATCATTCTGATCGGCCTCAGTATGACTCTCATCCTATTCTACATCCAGTTCAGGTAGAATCCAAAGACCACGGCTTCCCTGCATCCTTGTAGGAAATCAACTGGCCGATCGTGAAAGGTGAATTCTGAAAATGGATCCCTGACCTTCCTCACTCTCAACGGTAACCTCTCCCCCATGAGCCAGCACCACCGCTCGCACCACACTCAGCCCCAATCCGAGTCCTCTTTGTGACCGGCTTTTGTCTCCACGAAACAACCTCTCCCAAATCCGGGACTGTTCGTTCTTCGCGATGCCAAGGCCGTTATCCTGAATCTCCACCACGATCTGCTGGTTCTCCTGACGTGAGCGGATAGAAACGTTCCCTCGGCTAGGCGTGTATTTCAGAGCGTTATCCAGCAGGTTTGCAAAAACCTGACGCATCCTGACACGATCAACCCTCGCGTTACTATTCTCCGCGAGTAACGTCGTCACGCTGATTTCTTTATCCTCCGCCACACACTCGTAAAGCTCCACAACCTCGAGGATCAACCGACGAATATCCGTCATCTCAATGTTCAGATGCATGACTCCCGCCTCCGCCTCAGCCACATCTAAAAGAGTGGTGAGCATCGTCAGGACTTTATCCGTCTCTTCGAGACAATCCGAAAGTGCCTCTTGTGCCTTGCTTGGTGTTGCGGTCGGTGTCAATCCAACCTCAGCGATTCCTCGCAGACGCGCCAACGGGGTCCTCAAATCATGGGCCACATTATCCAACGATTCACGCATGCTGCGGATCAGACACTCATTCCGTTCCAGAACTCGATTGATCACCTCTGCAAGTTCATCCATTTCGTCCCTTACCCGTCGCACAGGGACGCGTTCACCCAAGTTGCCCGTATCGATGATCGACTTGGCCGTCGCGATGATCTGACGCACGGGCATCATCGCCCGGTTTGAAAGGAGCACTCCTCCAAGTATTCCCAAGAGGACTATCGGAACCATGACACTCAAAAACAGGTTTCGGAAGGGTCGCAGAAGGATCTCTCGATTATTCGCGCTCCTTCCCACCTGCAACCAATTGCCATCTGGCAAACGCAGCGTGGTTAATAGAAAATCTTTCTCTTCATCTTTGGGAATGCGAAGGGTCGCCTCCGCCTCGATGTTGAGGCCTGCTTGACGGACGTTAAACGTCAACCACTCATCCGGAGCCACCACCAAAATGTTGTTCTGCAAAGGATCGGCCAAGCGCACATAATACTTCGCCTGATTCCCCTCCCGATCAAGGTAGTTGCGCAACCCTCTCGCACCACCGCCACCGACATAGACTGTGGACAACTCTTTGGAACGAGCCGTGACCACCTCCTGATCTTTACGGGCCATTGCAATCTGGAGCCCTAAATACAGCACCAAAAACAATGCTAGCGCACTCAGGACGAAGACGCTCGCATACCAAAGATTGAGTCGAAAACCGATAGTTCTTATTCTGCGCCGCCAACCCGCCTGTATCTGGGGTTTCTTCACAATTCTGCTTAACCTTCAGCTCTCAAAGAATATCCAACACCCCGGTGAGTCTGGATCATTTTTGTTCCAAAACCTTTATCCACTTTGACTCGCAACCGATGCACCAACACATCCACGATATTCGTTTGGGGATCGAAGCTGTAGTCCCAGATATGTTCGAGCACCATCGTTTTTGT
>SXQI01000267.1 GCA_005793025.1 Verrucomicrobiales bacterium | reverse complement strand
TCGTTCGGGCCGTCCAAATGACTTGAGGAAATAGGAGTCGATATTCGAATCCGGCAACTGCAATGCACGCCACCCGTCGGGATATCCCTTGAACGCTGTAGGAGCTCCCGTTGCGGCGGAGACGCTGTCGAGCAACACTTCGGCCATCAATCGCTTCGAATAATAGTGCGAATAAAAACGGGTATCCCCCTCGTTTCCCGCCATGGCTAAGCTGCTGCGCTGATAGGTTTCTGACTGCAGAATTAAACGCATCAACGCTCGAAGATCATAATTCTTCGACACCAAAAACTTTGTCGTTGCTGCAAAGAGAACCTCATCACTGGCTGGGTTACTCACGCGCAAATCATCCACCGATTCCACAAGGCCAACCCCTAGGTAATTCGCCCAAACCCGGTTCACAATCGCTCGGGTGAAATAAGGATTCTCCGGCGACGTCAACCACTGGGCCATGGGAACCCTTCGATCTGCCGGATCCTCGGTGGCAACCGTTTTTCCATCCAGCGGTGCTGGGACTTGCGCCTTACCGCGCAACGGCTGAACCAAATCTCCGGACGCCGCCGCGAAAATGATCTGTTCTCCGGTCTGGGGACCACTTTTCATTCGCACCCGGGCGAACAGATTCGCCATCTGATAATATTGATCGTTCGTCCATTTCTCCATCGGATGGTTGTGGCACTTGGCACAATTGATCGACATGCCCAAAAACGCCTGCGACGTCATCTCCGACATATCCCGTGGATCATCTCGCAGGACGTAGAAATTCGCCGCGCCATTTTCCAAGGTGCTCCCCTGAGCGGTCACCAGACGCCGTGCCATTTCATCCCACCCCGTATTGGCTGCAACCTCGTTATGAATCCAGTTGTGGTATGACCACACAGCGGGTGCAGATAATTTCTTACTGCTGACCAACAGTAAATCTGACCATTTATACGCCCAGTAATCCACATACTCGGGTCGTTGGAGAAGGGTTTCGATTAGCTTGTCACGCTTATCAGGTGTAGAATCCTTCAGGAAATCCCTCACCTCAACCGCTTTCGGGATTAGGCCGATCGTATCCACGTAAGCCCTCCGGATAAACTCTTCGTCCGTGCATCGGGGTGACGGAGGTAGATTGAGGCTCCGCAGTTTTTCCAAACCCAAGGTGTCGATAAAATTGCGCTGAGGCACCTTGGCGAATACCTCGGGTGCGACTTGGTTCGTGTAAGGCGAGGCAACATTCGCGATGGTCAGCCGGCTTAAATACCACCCCGTGATCGCTCCTTCCCCGAAACCTACAACCTTCACATTCCCCGTTTCATCAACCGTCGTCACCGAGGCATTGGCGGCGGTGTATTTCGTCCATCGCGTGACATCTTCTTGATGCCCATCGCTAAATGTCGCCGTCACCTTGAACTGAAAACTTGCGCCATTCGTCAACACAACCTGTGGCGGATCCATTTGGATTCGCTCAATCCGTGGTTCATCCGCCTTGGGTCCCGGTGCGCCCAATGCGATCCAGTCGGCCAGAATATTATACTCCACCGATTCGACTTCGAACCGCTTTCCCCCTTTATGGGGCAAGGTGGCCGTTGCTTTCAGCAGCAACAAACTATTTCCCGGATTGCTTGGCGTAACCCGACGGCCCAATGCTTGGCGGGTCAAAGCCAACCAATCCCCATCATCATCATAGCCTCGCAGCGACAGATGAAAACCGTTCTGCCCGGCCACCGCCCCATGACATGCCCCAGCATTGCATCCTGCTTTTGACAGCACCGGTTGCACATTATTCCGAAAACTCACCTCAGCAGCGTGTGCTGGGTCATGCCGCGCAACCAACAGAAATACCAAGGTCGCCGCCCACAATCTCGCGCGATGAAAACCCAGAATCATAACAACTCTCGAATAGGTTCAGTCCCAAAATCAACCAACGGAAATGGCCGGCCATTCGGTCCGGGTAAATGAGCTTCGATATCCAGACCCAAACACTTGTAAATCGTCGCCACGATTTCGTTGGGTTTTACGGGTCGCTCTGCAGGGTAACCGCCAATGTCATCGCTCTTCCCTACCACACGCCCACCCTGCACCCCACCTCCTGCAAAATAGACCGTCCAACACTGCGGCCAATGATCGCGACCGCCAGCGGGGTTGATCTTCGGCGTGCGACCGAACTCCGCCAGATTCGTCACCAAGGTCGAACTCAACATCCCTCGCTGATGCAGATCCTCAATCAACGCGCTATAACCTTGGTCATACATCGGAGCCACGATATCCCGCATCCCGTTGATCGAGGTAAAAGGTTTTGAGCCGTGGATGTCCCAAGTGATCTCATCGAACACCGTAATGAACGTGTTGATCGTGACAAACCGCACCCCAGCCTCCACAAGCCGCCGCGCCAAAAGGCAACTCTGTCCGAAACGAGTCAGCCCATAGCGCTCACGCACCTTCAGCGGTTCCTTCCCCAGATCAAACGCCTCACGTGCTTTCGAGCTCGTCATCAACCGGTAGGCCGAAGCGAAATTGGCATCCATCAATTGCGCCCCTTGGCTCCCCTCGAAATTCCGCACGGCATCATCCACCACTGCCCGCATTTCCCGACGACGCTGCAACCGCGCTTCCCCGATACCCTGAGGTGGGAGTAGATCCGGCACCTTAAAATCCGTTTGCGACGGATCCGCGTTCAGCGCGAAGGGATCGAACGATTTTCCTAAAAACCCGGCATCCTGCCCATGAGGCAATCCGCCTCCGGTGTTCCCCATTGGCTGAGGAAGGATCACGTTCGCAGGCAAATCCGACCTTCGCCCCTTCAAAAACTCTAACGCACACCCTGCATGCGGCGTATTGATGCCTCCGCTGAAAAGTCGCCCAGTCTGCATCATTTGATGCCCCGTGTCATGCACCGCCGCCGCCGTGTGATAACAACTCCGCACCAAAGAAAACTTGTCAGCGATCTTCGCGTGCAAAGGGAATATTTCCGAAATCTGGATGTCCGGATTGTTGGTGCGGATGGGCTTAAATGGCCCCCGGATTTCGCGCGGCGCATCCGGCTTCATATCCCATGTATCCAATTGGCTCGGCGCGCCCAGATTGAAAATCAGGATACAAGCCTTCTTGTCATCCCCAGTGGGTTGCGCTCCGGCCGCTTGCAACTCGGCAAATTTGGCCATCGACAACCCCAACGCTCCCAACGTCCCTACCTGCAAAAAATCACGCCGAGTGATCCCGTCGCACGTCGTTACCGATCCGCGTCCAGTAATAGATAGCATAGCATTGAGGAGTTAATCAGGACGTTACCCGACTCAGATCCCCCCCGCAAGCTTCGGACATCACATCAAACGGGTCGCAGTGCGGTCTTAATCCATCTGGATGAACGGCGGAATCGGGCAATCGAGGGTGTCGCCAATCGCTCGGAGCAGTTCGATTTCGCGCTCCTTGATCTCGCCGTCGGCGGAGACGGTTGTGGCGCAAGCGTCCAGAATGGTTCGCTTGATGGCCTCACTGGCAGCGGCAAGCCGATCTAGCGCGGCATCTACTTGGGGTAGGTTGCATTGGGAAAGTGGCAGGAGTGTGAAAACATCATCCTCCAACCCAAAAACACCAATCCCCGCTCTAAACGCGGCGACTTGTGCCGGTCGCTCGTTATGGCCGAGATGCGCGAGGCAAGACAGCAGCAGAGCACAATCGGGCAATAGCGGTCCAATGCGATTTTGCACTTGGAGCCGAGGTGGCCGGGGTTCGAACTGCGGCTCGAGATGGCGGCAGAGGCTTTTCCGGAGCGCGTATTCGAAGAGGTCAATCGCGGAATCCGCCTCGATGAGCGCGTCCACACAATAGCGAAAATCAGTGTATTGCGCGGGAGAGAGACGGCGCAATGCGGCAGTGGCAAGGGAGGCAAGCGGCAGTTTCGCATTCATCGGCAACATGGCGATGTGCGGCTGGAGTCGGTTCAATTCCCGCAAAGCCGCAGTTGGAGCTGCATTGCGCAGTGAGGTCAATTGTTTTTCTCGCACGGCAGGATCGGTCCCCAAGAGCAAGGCATAAACAGTAGCGGAAGCACCGAGAGGTTCCTGCACGGCGGTTGCGATGGCAGCGGGTATGGCCGCCAAAAGCCGGGAGGCGTGTTGAACTTGCTCAGGTTTTGGAGCACGGGAAGGATTCGAAATCCTTCTCGTCTTTTCGACACTCGGCGCACTTTCACCAGCAAACGATGCAGCGGCTGCCGATCTGGAGGAAGGTTTACTTCCTTGAGTGAGTTCCGCAATTTCAGGATTGAACTGAGGATCAAGCAACCGGATGCGTTCCTCTAAAGATGGGTGAGTGGCAAAAAGGCTGCTGAACGAGCTGGCGAAGAACATGTGCGAGAAGGCCGAGGCACGCGGGTGTGCGATGGCGGAGCCGCCGCTGTAACCAGCAATCTTCTTGAGAGCACCGCCGATGCCGTGCGGATTGCGTGTAAACTGCACCGCCGAGGCGTCGGCGAGGTATTCGCGTTGTCGGGAAATCGCCGCCTGAATCACCCGCGCGAAGAACTGGCCAATCCAGCCGACGAGTAGAATACAAATCCCTATAAGGAAAAAAGCGGCGGCCGCTTGGTTGGAATCCTTGTTCCGTGATCGTCCGCTATTGGCTCCAATTTCGAGGAGAACCCGCCCGAGTAGAGCCAAGCCCATGATCCCATACAGCCAACCGGTGAGCCCAATGTTGCGCCGCATATCACCGTTAAGGATATGGCTGAACTCGTGCGCCACGACACCTTGAAGTTCGTCGCGGCTCAATTGTTCTAGGCAACCCCGTGACACAGCCACGGCGTAATCGTTGGTGTTGTGCCCCGCCGCGAAGGCGTTGATACCCGTCTCTTCGTCGAGCAGGAAGATTGCGGGCAGTGGCACGCCGGAGGCGATCGACATCTCCTCCACGACGTTCAAGTAACGGCGCTCTGCGGGGTCGCGGGTGCCGGGTTCCACGGGTCGCCCACCGCACATTTCGGCCACGGCGCTGCCTCCAGAGGAGAGGCTAACTTTGCCAACCCCAACACCGATCAAAACCACTAATGGGGTGACGAGGACTGAGATACCGGCGCACCCAACGAAGAATTCTTTGTCTCCGTCGATCAGCACCCCAACGGTGATGATAAGGACCGGAACCGCGATGATAATGCCCAGCACCGCCATTACATAGAGGAGAACTAGGCGGCCCGTGCTGCGACGCGCCCTTTCTTGGCGTTCGAAAAAGTTCATGCCCTTCCCCTACTGGCTGAAACTCAGGAGAAGGAGACTTTTACGGCTTCGCGTTCCTCAGCCTTGTCCACCTTCCACAATTCTGCCTGCATGAAGTTGAATGTGTTGGCGATGATGTTGGAGGGGAAAACCTCGCGCTTGGTATTATATTCAGTCGCCGCGTCGTTGAATGCCTGACGGGCGAATGAGATTTTGTTTTCCGTCGAAGTCAGCTCTTCCTGCAAAGCCAACATGTTCTGATTCGCTTTAAGGTCAGGATATGCCTCTGCAACAGCGAGCAAACGACCGAGACCAGCGGTGAGTTGTCCCTCGGCTTGGAGGAGCCCCTTCATCGCCTCTGGGTCTGCAGGGTTTTGAGCAGCACGATTGGCCGCACTAAACGCAGAATTCCGCGCCGCAATCACCGCCTCAAGCGTGTTGCTCTCGTGTTTCATGTAGCCTTTGCACGCCTCGACAATGTTCGGGATCAGATCATAACGACGTTTCAATTGCACATCGATCTGCGCAAAAGCGTTCTTGAAACGGTTCCGAAGCGTGACCAATCCGTTGTAAACACCGACCACGAACAAGGCGAGCACCACCAGAAAGCCCGCCAACGCGATAAAGGCCATAACTACCACGCCGCCCATCGCTCCGATGGCACCAAATAAAGTTGTTGTGTTCATAATTGAGCCGTAATTGGAAGAATAACTCAGACCGAACCTAACCCATCCTCTTCGCTCCGCAAGTGGAAATAATTCGCAATCCAATTTGTTATTCGACCTTACCCAATTCAGTTCTTGGTTGTCGGAGCGCGATGATGTTTGAATCCACGAATGCGCGTGTTGATTGTGGGATGTGGTTATCTGGGGTTATCAGTAGGTTCCGAGCTGGTGCGTCAGGGGCATCAAGTTTTCGGGATTCGTCGATCCCCAGATGCCGCACCCACCCTAGCGGCAGCAGGAATCCAGTTAATCCTCGCCGATGTCACCCAACCAGCCTCCCTAGCCGATGTCCCGAATCAATTCGATTGGGTCATTTCAACCCTCGCTCCATCCGCCCATACCCTTGAGGATTACCGTGCCGTGTATCTTGAAGGCACCCGCAATTTGATGGACTGGCTCAAAACAGCTCCTCCGAAAAAGTTTCTCCACACCAGCAGCACCAGCGTCTATGGACAGAACGATGGCACCGTCGTCAAAGAGACCAGTCCTACCGCTCCCGAAAGCCCCACCGCCCAAATCCTCGTGGAAACCGAGCAACTCCTCCTACAGGCCGCACAAGCCACTCAATTCCCAGCCATCATCCTCCGCGCTGCGGGGATCTACGGCCCCGATCGATGCCAACTGCTCGAGAACTTCATCAACAACACCACGCGCCTCAGTCCGGACGGTCGCCGCGTGGTCAACCTCATCCATCGCGATGACCTAGTCCTGACGCAACTCGGGATCCTCAAAAGCGGTCGTGCAGGCGAGATCTACAACGCCGTGGACGACGAACCCGTCTCTGAAATGCATCTCTACCAATGGTTGGCGGAATGCTTAGGGAAATACATGCCCCCATTCGCGACACCCGCCGAGGAAGCCGCTCGAACCCGTCGTCCCACCAATAAAAAAGTCTCCAACCGCCGCCTCAAAATGGAGATCGGGTATGTCTTCAAATACCCCACCTTCCGCCAAGGTTACACCGCCGAAATGAAACGCATGGACCAAGCCGGATTACTCGATTTCGAACCCGAAAGCCGCGACCACATCACCGCCGATTAACCCAAAAAGAAAAAATAAGTGTAAAAAACCGTTGACAAACCGGAGAGAAAGCTCATCGTGCTCTTATGAAAGCACGACGATTAGGCACTGGGCTAAAAAACATCTCTGCAACGCTTGCGGTTCTGGCATTTCTCTTTTGTTGTGCCCCACAAGCTCAAGCATTCTATCAATACGGTGGGGAAAAAGACGTTAAGGTAGCTTCTTTCCCACAGACTGAACATTTCAATAATGAGGCCGGAATCCACTTCGATGCAGGTTGCATCTACAAGCAATTAAAGATCCTTTGGATTCCTGTGTGGAATTACGATGTGAGATGGTGTGGTTACATCGGTGACTCGGAAGGTCATTACGTCTCCATTTCAGAGGATAAACTTAAGGAACTAGCCCGTTCAGCCGGTGTAAGACTGGCAGCAAAGCCCCCGATTCCGGTTTGGGATCGCTTCGGTGGCAAAATAGTTCTGGTTGGATTGTTATTAGTTGGTATCGCAAGCAAATCGAACAAAGCATAACTCCTAATAATCCTTTCGTTCGTAAATAAACCCTCAAATCAACCAACGGTTCAGAGCCATGTAGAAAGACGTTAACCAAGAATTCAGAAGGCAGAAGTGTGTACAGTATGAAAACACGATGTATGGGCATAGGCTGTTTAATAACTTGGTAACGCTTGCGGTTCTGGCATTTCTCTTCTGGAGTGCCCCACAAGCCCAAGCAAATGATCCCGATGAATTCGATCCCGTTGGTAAATGGGAAATAAGTTTATTTGATCTCGCTCGGGAAAAACTAATAAAAATAGCTACTTTCCCTCAGACCGGAGACTACCAAGATACAAATGGGATACACTTCGATGCGGGTTTGGTCTTCAAACAAGTGAGAATCGCACACATTCCGTTGTGGAATTACGATGTGAGATGGTGTGGTTACTACGGTGATTCAGACGGTCATTATTTCTCCATTTCAGAGGATAAACTTAAGGAACTAGCCCGTTCAGCCGGTGTAAGACTGGCAGCAAAGCCCCCGATTCCGGACTGGGATTCAAAATATGGAAAAATGATCCTTGGATTCTTTTTGTTAGGGATTTTGCAACCACTTTTGGACAAATATTTTAAGAAACCCAATGCAGAAAAGT
The DNA here is from genome assembly GCA_005793025.1 of Verrucomicrobiales bacterium. Lineage (GTDB taxonomy): Bacteria > Verrucomicrobiota > Verrucomicrobiia > Limisphaerales > SXQI01 > SXQI01. The sequence goes on along the minus strand of SXQI01000267.1, from coordinate 246 downwards.
TTAATCACTGATGTCTTACCCATCTAGTTTTCACGACAAATAAACGGCATGGAGATGCTGGAATGGTCCTAAGGGGGCCGATTATCCCACATACATAGAATCAACTTATTGAGCCTCGCATAATAAAGTGTCATTCCGGCCACAATGTAGCCTGCTTGTAACAGGCGATAATTATGGATGGACGACGACGCATCCGACGGAGTGCTGCTGTTGCTGCAAGGCTTAGCTCCCATGCCTGAGTAGCGA
>SXQI01000266.1 GCA_005793025.1 Verrucomicrobiales bacterium | reverse complement strand
GGAAAACTTGGTGCGTAAAAATCGGCTTGAGATTGAGTATGGTATCGAAGGATTGGCGAGAGGGTCAGGCGTTGGCCAATTTTTTGATGCCACTGTGCCGTGAGGGTATTGGCGTTGATGCCCCAGTCGTCGTGATGGAAGCGATAACTGCCTTCGAACGCGGAGTTGAGGCTAGGAAACGCCTGTTGCAGGGTTAGATAGATTACTTCGCGTTGTTTGTTTTCCGGTCTGTTTTCTGGAAAGCCGGTATACATTCCGCCGAAGTAAGGAAAGTCTCGGAAGAGAACCCTCTTGTAAGGATCGCTGAGGTATCCGTCGGAATAGCCAATGGTCAAATTTGCGCTAATGACGGTTTTTTGACCGAGAAGTTGTGACACACCCAAAAAGAAGTCCGTAGTGTTTTTGCGAAGCGGCTCGGTGATTTCAGGTAATGTCGGAGTGGCCTCGCCCTCGTTCGGGAGGATGTGATCGAAAGCATGGCTGATGCCCCAAGTTACGGTGGTGTTCTTGTCATTGAAATCGATCGAATGCGCAAGACCGGTTCCTATTGATTCGTAATCCCGCTCGAGACTGTAGGAGACCTGTGGGCTGAAGGAATGATTGCGGATCTGTATCTTAGGCTCAATTAATCCAGCACGGCGAATGTCTTCAATGGTGACTTGGCGGCCCAAGGTTTCTCCGGCGGGCGGCGGAGTTCCAGTTGGAGTCGCACCGGAAATACCATCATAAATATAATTCCCCTTCAGCGAGAGCCATGGTTTCAACTCGGTCTCAAAAAGGACACCGTGTGTTCGGATCTGGATCCGTCCGTCATCCTCGGAATAATTCTCGTAGCGGTAGTTAATATGATCCTCGGCGAGGCAGTGTCCGAAGGGAAGCAGGCAGAGGCTGACTGCGAGGGATGATCGTGTGAAACCGGCTGAGCTTTGGCAGGTTTTCATAGGCTGAAGCATGATTCGTTCGGGTTCGACGTAGGGCTTTAATGAAACATAATTCCTAGATAATACAACCTGAATGGATTCCACCTGCGTGCATTCCTAGCCATGGGTCGCTTCGTCTAAGTGTATTTTCAATGCACTGTTTTGAACCAATTTGGGTAGGTTGGCACCATGGAATCTATCCAGATAATCTTCGGTTTCTAACAGGTGTCGAGTGACAGGATTTTGATCTCGTTCGATCAAGTATTTGAGTTCCTTGAGGTTGGTGGACCAAGAAAACCCGTTGAAGAATTCGCTCCCTGTGAACTGGGCTTTATAGAGAGCATTTGCGGAGTAACAGGTGCCGAGATAAAGGTGTTGAAACCCTTTCTGTGCGAGGATTTCAACCGCTGAAGTCATCATGTACATCCCGAGATTTCGCGGGTAATAGTTCAAGTCGTAGAAGGCGTAGTAGTAGTAGCCGATGGAGGGTTGTTCGAGATAGAGGGTGGCGACCCCGACTTCCAACTGGGTGGATTCGTCAGTGAGAAGAAGGAGATGGGAAACGATTTTTGATTGGAAAAGTTTTTCGAGTCGCTCGTGCGTCATCACATCTCGACCGTATTTGATGTCCGCGTAGTTTTTGTAAAAATCACGTCGTTGAGTGGTGAATTCAAAGTCCTTTCTCGGGATCAATGTCACACTGATTCCGGCTCCTTTCCGGAGAATTCGGCGGTTCTCTGAGGAAGGTTTGTATCGCGGGAGATCAACTCGGATTTGGCGGCAAAGGTAGAAGCGGTCGAGTTGAGCAGAACTTGGGAGAAAACCTTGTGAAAAAATCGAGGCGATTTTTTCGCCTTTTTCTGGAAACGCCCAGATCGCGTAAGGGAAGATATAATTCGCGTAATCCGAACGGGCTTCAGAAAAAAGAAGTTTCATGGGTCAGTAGAATTTGAACTGAGGTCGGAAGGAGGATGTGTCGGGTTAATGATGACGCGAGGTAACCGATGTCTCCAAGCACACAGTTGATCGTAGGATACGCTGTGACGAAGCGTTGCGAGGTCGTGAACGGAGATCTCAAATTCCCCTTGGCGCCCCATCACAACGACCTCATCCCATTGTTGGATCTCAGGAATATGGGTGACATCCACCGTGATGGCGTCCATGGACACTCCGCCGACTAAGGGTGCCTTCTTCCCTCTGATCAAAACATGGCCTTCGTTTCGCACTCGCGGAAAACCATCGCCATATCCCAATGGCAGCACTGCGATGCGGCGGGAGACATCTGCAGTGTACCGCATGCCATACCCGACGCTATCACCCGGGCTGAGGTTTTGTATTAACGCCACTTTCGTTTTGACGGCCATTGCCGGTGCCAATCCGGGAAGGCGACGCACGACCGCAGAGGGATAAACTCCTAAGGGGAGTAACCCGATTCTAACTAAATCAAAATGAGCCTCAGGGAGATCAAGAAACCCACCGCTATTACAGTGATGTCGGTAGAGCACTTGGATCCGACGCAGATCAAGCCAGCCGAGGATCGTTCTGAAGTTGTTCAATTGGAATTGCGCATAGGATTTATCAGCTTCGTCCGACATGCTGAAATGGCCCATGATCCCTTCGAGTTGCAAGGTTTGATGCGCGAGGATTCCTTCGATCAAGGCCGGTGCTTCGTTCCAGCGAACTCCATAACGATTCATCCCGGTGTTGATTTTTACGTGAACAGGGACGATTCGATTTTGCCTTTCGGCTTCTCTAGCGATTTGTTCGACGAGGCCCATTTCATGAACGCAGCAAGTCAGGCGATGATCCACACAGTAGGGGATATCCTCCGGTTGTCGCTGGCCGAGCAGAAGGATGGGTGTCTCGATGCCTTCACGCCGAAGCTCCAACGCCTCTGCGAGTGTGACAAGGACGAGGATTTTAGCTCCGGATTCCGCAGCGATCCGAGCGCAATGAATCGCTCCATGCCCATAAGCATCATCCTTGAGAACGGCACCGATGCCGACGTTCGGATTTTTCTCTCTGCTAATGATTGTGAAATTTTGCCTGAGAATTGACTCATCAATCTCGATCCATGCGGGACGCTGGAATGGCGGGCGTGAAATGGCGTCTGGCATGTGGATTACAAAACGTTAAAGCAAGGGGAGGGGGAAGTCGGGGATGGTGTCTCCGACGCATTCTGGGTGTGGGTGCGAACGTGATGGAAAGAATTCTTGAGGGGTTAAAGGAGCGCCGATATCTGTGCGGTAATAGCTTCCAAGGCAGTGCAGGCGGCGGATGTTTGAATAGGCCGATTCGATGCTTGAGATAAGTGTGGTTCCTCTCGCAACAACATCCGCAACCCGATGTCCTGTAACGTAAAGTTCATCCACGGAACGCCCGGCGACCTCGTTCCACAACAAGCGACAATCCAACCCTTCCCGGACACGAACGGGGAATTGAGGGCCGACCAATTCAGTGTATGGGTAGCCTTGACCAGCCAGCGTGATGGAACACGCGAACGGTTTTTCCGAATTGAACTCAACTTTCAAAGGTTCGTTCCGAGCCGTCCCTAAAAGGGTGTGGAATGGATCCTTCAACAATTCAAGAATAACGGGGCCGCAGGTCACTCCAAGGCGAACATTGTATTCAAGAGCTGACCAACCCTCGGGGGTTTGGATCGCTGTGATTTGGACGGGGCCGTGGAAGTTGGTTTCGCGAAACCAAGGAAGTAATGGGTGCAGAAAAGTTTTGGCGAGACCGTAGCGATCCCCAGGATCAAGCTCAACCAAACCTCCTAGTGGAGCACCGGCTACAATTCCCATGTTTCCCGTGAAGGCTCTTTTGTATTCCTGATTACTGATCAGTGAATGGATTTCACCTCCAGAAACTAGAGCGATATGGCCGATCTCGGCGCGGCCGAGAAATTCCTGCAAAAAAACACCTTCACGATAATCTAGTCGTGGAAGCCAAGCCTCTGTTTCCTCAGCCGTTTCACAGACGATGGTGTGAATGGGGCTTGTGGGGGAGCACAATGGATTCTTGAGGACGTAACCTCTGCGATCGCTGCGAAGGATCGAGAGTGCATCAGCCAAGGTGGGTGCGAAATAGGATTGAGGAAATGGAACACCGTATTTGCGACACAGTTGGCGAGTGTATTCGCGATCACGCTCAAGCAACAACGCTTCCCCTCGTGGACATAGAAAAGGAATCCCTGAACCCAAAAGGTCGTCGGCCCATGGTTGCTGCGCCCAGTCGATCGATTGTGGGATGATCAGATTCGGCCTCTGCTCGGTGAAAGCCTTCAAAGGATTCGGAAAGGAAGAGCTATCAAAAACGGTTCCTACCAGTCGGGGGCCAAAATGAGCGTAGGGCCGTGTGAGGTAGGTCGAAACATCACACCCGCGTTCTTTCAAAACCGATAAAACCCCTTGCGAGAAGGATCCGACCCCCAGAACCATGACCGAGTCACGCTGAAGAAGAGTTGATTTGGTTGGTGTCGAAACAGGTCGCACTCCCACCATTAAATCGGTCGCACGGACGAACGCAAACCAATGTTGCAACCAGGATTGAACTGAACCCATTGTTCGTATAAAGAGGCTTGCGTCTTGGGGAGATTTCCCAAGGGTGTATGCGGTTCCATTCAAATGAGAAAAATCAATCAGGTCTGGTGGGTTTTGGTCGCATGGGTAGGTTTTGGGTTCTCGTTCGTTCAATCCCAACAACCGAAGTTAGTGCTGACAATCGTGGTAGATCAGTTGCGCTATGATTATTTAGAACGGTTCGAGCCGCATTTTTCCAAGAATGGTTTTCGGCTGTTGATGGATCGCGGTGCGTTTATGACCTTTGGGAGATACAATTACGTGCCGACGGTCACAGGCCCTGGGCACGCGAGTTATTTGAGCGGGGGAGGGCCAGCGGTGCACGGCATCATGGGCAATAGTTGGTTCGATAAGAAAACGCGGCAAGAGGTTTCTTGTGTCTCGGATTCGAAAGTAAAAAGTGTGGGAACTACCAATTCCTCAGGGAAAGCCTCTCCACACCGCTTTATCGGCGCGACGATGGCCGATCAGATGCGACTGCACTTTGGATCAAAAGTCATTAGTGCCTCGCTCAAAGACCGGGGTTCGATCCTCGCGGCCGGAAAAAAGCCTGCTGGTGCGTATTGGTATGATTCTTCTACAGGCCGGTTTGTCACGAGCACGTATTACATGAAGGAACTACCGCGCTGGGTGGAAGCATTCAACGAACGCAAGATTCCTCAGGGGTATGTCGGGAGGGTTTGGGAACGGTTGTTGCCAGTGGATGCCTATCGTGACGCCGACAAGGGTGCGGGCGAAGGTCATCTGGATGGTGAAACCAATACGGTCTTCAACCATGTGGTGGCGGTTTCGACGAACGGTTTTGATGCGTTTTTCCCAACACCGTTTGGCGATGAGTTTACGACAGAATTCGGGATTGCTGCGATCGAAGGTGAAGCATTGGGTCACAGCAACCATCCTGATATGCTGTGTCTTTCGTTTTCATCTTTAGATGGGTGTGGGCATAAGTTTGGACCTTATTCCCATGAGATCCAAGACATGATGGTTCGTTTAGATCGACAGTTGGAGCGATTGTTCAACCATTTGGATCAGAAAATCGGGATGAAAAACGTCACCATCGTCCTGACTTCCGACCATGGTGTAGCGCCAGCCCCCGAATATGCTCAGTCAATGGGGTTGAATGGATCGCGGGAAGGAGGAAGTTTCATGACGGATTTAATGGCTAAGTTGGATAAGCAGTATGGATCCGGAAAATATTTCCTGTCGGCAACACCGTCCTACGGTAATCTTTTCTTGAATTACCACACATTGAGTGACAAGCAACTAGCACCGACAGAGGTGATGTCTTTTATTCGTGATTACGCACTGAGCACGGGTCTTTTCCAAGCGTGCTACACTCGTGAACAATTGCTGGATGGCCGTGCCCATGGATGGATCGGTGAATGCGTGCTCAACGGGTTTAACGCGGAACGGAGTGGAGACGTAGTGCTTGTCCCCAAGCCGTTTGCGTTGCCGGGAACTTCGAAGAATGGAACCACCCATGGATCGCCTTATTCGTATGATACCCACGTTCCAATCCTTTTTTATGGGAAAGGATTCAAACCCGGACGCTTTGCTGATGAGTTCTATATTACCGACATCGCCGCAACCCTAGCATCCGCCCTCCGAACCCTTGAACCTCCAGGATCCATCGGAAAACCTTGCACGCGAATTCTGGTAACACCTTGATAGACAATCGGGTATCTGTTCCATTTGGGGATTGAGAATCGGCAGTAATTGATGTTGTAGTGGAAGGTTAATTGCGAAAAACTTTGGTTTTAGCATTGCGGAAAACGATGAGGTCAGCAAGAGTCTGATCAGAGAGTGATTTAACTCTCCTTCGTGACGGAGCGTAGCTCAGCCTGGCTAGAGCACTTGGTTTGGGACCAAGACGTCGC